>CAUYYY010000082.1:0-7654 GCA_963577165.1 Planctomycetota bacterium
CAACGAAGCGGTCGCCGAGCGTCTGGCCGAAGTGCCGTTGCTTTTCCTGCGACGTGTTCACGGTGCCCCCGATCCGCGCAAGCTCAAAGCGCTGACCGAATTTGTCGCCGAACTCGGGTTCAAGACCGAAAGCCTGGAAAGTCGATTCGCCATCCAAGCGCTGCTCGCGCAGGTTAAGGGTCAGCCCCAGGAACATGCCGTCAACTATGCCGTACTGCGCGCCATGCAGAAGGCTGTCTACAGTCCGGAAGAGGAAGGCCACTATGCTTTGGCCAGCGAGTGCTACTGCCACTTCACCTCGCCCATCCGGCGCTACCCCGATTTGACCGTGCATCGACTTATCAAGGCGTTGGTCGCCGGTCATTCGCCGCAGCAGGAAATCGATCGTCTGTTTGCGTTGGGCGAGCATTGCAGCCAGCGCGAACAACGGGCCGAACAGGCCGAACGCGATCTGATACGGCTCAAAGTGCTGAGCTACTTTGCCGAGCGGATCGGCGAAACGATGGAGGGCGTCGTCACCGGCGTCCAAGAATTCGGCCTGTTTATTCAGGGACGCGAGATCCCGGCCGAAGGCTTTGTCCACGTCAGCGCGCTGTCGGACGATTATTATCGTTACGATGCGGCCAGCCACACGCTTTCTGGGCACAAAACGGGCAACCGGTTTCGACTCGGGGACGCGGTTCGTGTGGCCATCGCCCATGTGGATCTCGACCGTCGCAAACTTGAATTTCGGATGTTGGGTCGTCTGCTAAAGTCGGCCGCCCAGGCTGAGAGCCACAAAGGGAAAAAGCCCCACACACCGCGAAAAAAACCGATCAAAACCAAAAAGGTCAAAACCAAAAAGGTCAAGGCCAAAAAGGTCAAGGCCAGAACGGCCAAGGCCAGTAAGACCAAAAAGACCAAGACCCGCAAGGCGACCAAGAAAACCCCACGCAAGAAAACCTCACGGGCGCCCGCCAAGAAACCGGCAAAGAAAAGAACAAAAAAACGTAAGCGGTAGAATGCATGATTTCAGTATCCTCACCTGCATAAAGCAAGACAGCTAGCGATGGGTGGCGGGGTCGGAGCCTAAGCGACGGCCCCGTGGTGGTGGCTCTGATCCCGGGGCCGTCGCCGGAAGCCCTTCCCCGCCACCCTGTCCCCTGGCAAGCCGTGGCTAAGCCAGTACAATACGCGGCTTCTGCTCGTTTTCTTTGACAACTTCGCCACAACCCCTGCCTCGCGCGGGTCGACATTAAACCGGTCGCAGCGAGCGTCTCGGTTTTGTGTCCTACCGCGCTGTGCCCGCCGATGATGCCGACGAAACTGCTTGAAACACCGCTCTACGACTGGCATCGAGCACATGGAGGCCGGATGGTCGACTTTGCTCTCTGGTCGATGCCAGTCCAATACACGTCGATCATCGAGGAACATCAAGCGACGCGTTCCGCAGTTGGCGTGTTCGATATCTCGCACATGGGCCGGCTCACGCTGCACGGAGCAGGCGCCGCCGCCTTTCTCGATCGGGTTGTGACGCGACGCATCGTCGACATGCCCTCCGGCGGCATTCGATATGGTCTGATTGCCAATCAGCAGGGCGGCATTCTCGATGACGTCCTCGTCTATCACGTGCCTGGCGTCGCCGATTCGGACTACCAGATGGTCGTCAACGCGTCGAACCGCGAGAAGATCGTTGCCTGGCTACATCAGCAGGTCGACGCGCACGGCTGCGAAGACGTGCAACTGGTTGACCGCACGACCGAGACCGCGATGATCGCCGTACAAGGTCCCCAATCGCTCCGACTAATGAAGTCGATCGTCGAAGCGGACCTTTCGGGCGCTAGAAATTACTCGGGACAAATGACCCGGGTCGCCGGACGGCAAGCGATGGTCAGCCGGACCGGCTACACAGGCGAAGACGGCTGCGAACTGGTGGTCGAGGCCCCCGATGCCGAAACCGTATGGAATGCCATCTTCGATGCCGCCATTTTCGAAGCCGGAAGCACCGCGAGTAATGTCCCTGTGGTTGCCTGTGGACTAGGGTGTCGCGATACGTTGCGACTCGAGGCGGGAATGCCGCTCTACGGGCACGAGTTGACCGAGCAGATAAATCCGGTTCAAGCGGGCCTTGGCCTGGCATGCAATTTGGACGGCCGTGATTTTATCGGCCGCGATGCGATTGAGCAGTTCGAAGCCGACACATCTCAATTACGCCGCGTTGGTTTGCAATTAGAAGGACGCCGCGTACCACGCGAAGGTTACGCTGTTTTCGCCGGCGACCAACGCGTCGGCGAGGTGACCAGCGGAACATTTTCACCGACGTTCACACGCCCCATCGCCATGGCCTACGTTCAGGCGGAAGCGGCCACGCCCGGCACGATGCTGGCTGTGGACATTCGGTCAGACCGCCGCCCGGCGAAGGTTGTGCCATTGCCCTTTTACCGACGAGCGAAATCATAGGCTGTATTCGGCGCGTCACGGCGTCGTCGGCCCACCCTTAGCAAGGAGTCTCTGTTGTGAAACCGGAAGAGCTACTGTTCGCGAAAACGCACGAGTGGGTGACGGTTGCCGAGCGGGACGGCGGCAAGATCGCCACCATCGGTTTGTCGGCCTACGCGGTCGAATCGCTCACCGACTTGGTTTATATCGAACTGCCCCAGGTCGGCGCCCAGGTCACCGCGGGCCAATCGATGGCCGAGGTCGAATCGGTCAAGGCGGTCAGCGACATCTATGCCCCGGTGACCGGCGAGGTGGCGGAAGTCAATGACGCGCTCCGAGACCAACTCGATACGTTGAGCGAAGACCCCTACGATCAAGGATGGATTGCCCGAATTCGGGTCGCCGACGATTCGGCCCTGGCCGGTCTGATGGACCACGCGGCCTACCAAAAACAATGCGACGAAGAAGCGTAGAACCGAAATTCCATTGAAACGCAGAGGACGCGGAGCACACCCCAGACGAGTGCTACAAAGAGGAACCGCAGATGGACGCAGATAAACGCGGATTGAACAAGAGTTCGTTTTTTCCTTTTGTGTCTCTGCGCCTTTGCGTGAGTCTTTTTTTCGTTCTTCCTCCGTGCTCTCTGTGTCTTGTATGTTCCAAGTGGTTACTTCCAAGGTGTACTATGGGAATAATAACCGCTCTGTGGTCTATTCTTATTTGATCTTTCGTGCCGTTTGTTTTTTACCTCAGACGGCTGATGTGTTACAGATAGTGAAGTTCTCTGTCTGCGGTTTCTACCGTTAAAGAAAAGCGAAACGCCCCCGATGCCCTACGTCTACAACACACCGGACGACCAGCGCCAGATGCTCCAGGCCATCGGCGCATCGTCGATCGAGGAACTTTTCGCAGTCATCCCCGAGGAGATGCGGATCTCCGGTCGACTCGATATGCCCCCGGCGCTCACCGAGATGGAACTCGACGCGCACATGAAACGCCTGGCGTCCGAAAACCAACATGCGGGCGAGGCGGTCTGCTTTCTGGGCGCCGGCAGCTACGATCATTTCATTCCCGCCGCCGTCGACGCGATCGCCTCGCGGAGCGAATTCTACACGTCCTACACACCCTATCAGCCGGAAGTCAGTCAGGGAAATCTCCAGGCGACGTTCGAATACCAAACACTTGTCGCCCGGCTTACCGGCATGGACGTCTCGAATGCCAGCGTCTACGACGGCGCCAGCGCCGCGGCCGAGGCGGTCCTGATGGCGATCAGCACCACCAGCCGCCCCGGTCACATTGTCACTGCCGGCAGTGTTCACCCCGAATATCGACAGACGATCGCCACTTATTTACGCCATCTTGGCAAAGACATAGTGACGGTTGCCACACCGGACGGAACCTTGAGAGCGGATAGCTTGGCACAGGCCGTCGACGACCAGACGGCATGTGTGCTGATCCAGCAACCCAATTTTTTCGGCGCGATCGAAGACGTCGAAACGGCTGCCCAGATCGCACACGATGCCGGGGCACTGTTGATTGTCATCTTCGATCCGATCAGCCTGGGTCTGCTCCGTTCGCCGGGTGACTGTGGTGCCGACATTGCGGTGGCCGAGGGACAAACGCTCGGAACGCCCATGTCCTACGGCGGTCCCTATCTTGGCATCATGGCCTGCAAGAAGAAACTGGTCCGGCGGATGCCCGGCCGCATCGTCGGTCAGACGGTCGACCGCCATGGACGACGATGTTTTACACTCACGCTACAAACGCGAGAGCAACACATTCGCCGCGAGAAGGCGACCAGCAACATCTGTACAAACCAAGGTCTCTTTGCACTCCGGGCCGCCGTCTATGCCGCACTGATGGGACCAGAGGGCCTACGCGGAGTGGCCGAACTCTGTCTCCACAAAGCGTGCTACGCGGCGGAGCAGATTGCCGCCACCGAGAGATTCTCCCTGGCCTTCGATGGACCGACCTGGCGCGAGTTTGTCGTCCGCGATTCGCAAGGCCGGGTCGACGACGTATTAACGCAACTGCGCAGCGAGGGCATCCTAGGTGGCGTACCGCTCGGTCGTTGGTACCCCGAACTTGACGATTGCTTCCTAGTGGCCGTTACCGAAAAACGAACCAAAGAGCAAATCGATGCTCTGGTCCGCGCTCTGAGCCAACAGTCGGCAACGGTCGTGGCGCCAGCTTAGGATCTGCGAAAAATAAGTTGCTTAAATCCGAAACAAATTCAAAATAAGAAACTCGAATGTCCAAAACGGATCTATTTAGACCTTTCTCTACGGTATAGGCATTGCCTCCAGGCGTTTTTCCATTTGGACTTCGGTAATTTGAATTTGTTTCGGATTTCGATATTCGTGTTTCGAGTTTTGTTAAGACAACCATCCCCACTTCACAGACTCGATTCCCCAACTTTGATGCGAAATCAACAAGCCACACGATTGTTGTTCGAACTTTCTCACCCGGGCCGTCGGGCGGTCCGTTTGCCCGCTTGCGATGTCCCGGCCGCGCGCGTCGAAGACCGATTGCCCGAGCACGTGCTCGCAGACGCCCCGCCCAACATGCCGGAACTTTCTGAGCCAGAAGTAATACGCCACTTCACGAACCTCTCGACGCTCAACATGTCCGTCGATACCCACTTCTATCCGCTCGGTTCGTGTACGATGAAGTACAACCCGAAACGTAACGAACGGGTCGCGGCATTGCCTGGCATGATCGACGTGCATCCACTTCAACCGGACGAATCGGTGCAAGGGCTGCTCAAACTGCTTTACGATCTTCAGGCGATACTGGCCGAAATCTCCGGTTTGCCGGCCGTCTCGTTGCAACCGGCGGCCGGTGCCCAGGGCGAATTGACGGCGCTGCTCACGGCGGCCTCCTACTTTCGCGATCTCGGACCCGAAGAAGCCGCCCGGCGCACGATCGTGCTCACGCCAGACAGCGCCCACGGCACAAATCCGGCCAGCGCGATCATGGCCGGATTCCAGTTCGAGAAAATCGACAGCAGCCCGGCGGGCGTTGTCGACATGGACGACTTTCGCCGTAAACTCGACGACCGTATCGCCGTGCTGATGATTACCAACCCCAACACGCTGGGGCTGTTCGAGCCGACGATGCGCGAGATTGCCGATGCCGTGCATGAAAAGGGGGGCCTCGTCTATCTTGACGGGGCCAACATGAATGCCATCCTCGGCATCGCGCGACCGGCTGATTTTGGGGCCGACATGCAGCATTTCAATCCGCACAAAACCTTCAGCGGTCCCCATGGTGGCGGCGGTCCGGGCGCCGGGCCGATCTGCGTCACCGAGCACCTGGCGCCGTTCTTGCCGGTTCCGGTACTTGTCAAAGACGATGACACTTATCGGCTCGATTACGACCGGCCAAAATCAATCGGCCGCGTCCGATCGTTTTTTGGCAATGTCGGTGTGCTGGTGCGAACCTATGCCTATTTGCGAACACACGGCGCGGAGGGGCTGCGTAGCGTATCGGAAAACGCCGTCTTGAACGCCAATTATTTGCTCAGTCGAGTTCAATCGTTGTTGCCCGTCCCGCAGGGCAACCGTTGCATGCACGAGTTCGTCGCCTCGGCCGCCAAGCTCAAATCGGAAACGAACATCTCGGCAATGGACCTCGCCAAGCGATTGATCGACTACGGATTTCATCCTCCCACGGTCTATTTTCCGCTTACCGTTCGCGAGTCGATCATGGTCGAACCTACCGAGACGGAAAGCAAAGAAACCCTCGATGCCTTTGCCGATGCCCTGCGGCAGATCATCGGTGAAGATCCCGAGATGGTCCGTCAGGCACCTCACACCACGCCGATCAGCCGGCCAGACGAGGTCCGGGCCGCGCGCCAGTCCGTTGTCACCTATCAATCAGGCCGGTAGCCGTTCATAGCTCAGTCCCTGTTTTTAAGGAGCCACGGATTGAACACGAATGTAGGGTGGGCAGAGTTCCACGAGGCCCACGCACCTCAGACTGATTAAAAAGACACGACAAACAGAAAAGATCAACGCAGAGCCCGCGGAGGCGCAGAGAAGGTGAAGATATTGATGAGAAAACCACCCGTAAGAAAAACCTTTCTCTGCGCACCTCTGCGCCTCCGCATCCTCTGCGTTTATTCTTCTGCTCGTCCGTACTGAATCCGTGTTTCATCCGTGGCTAAGAAGTTTTCGTGAATGGTTTCGCCGAATGACGATCACCACAACCGTGCGTCTGCTGGTTGATCCACCGGCATCTGGGTCTTGGAATATGGCCGTCGACGAGGCGCTGCTAGAGTCGGCCGCGGAAACAGGCGTCGCCACACTGAGGTTTTATCGCTGGGACCGTCCAACATTATCGCTCGGTTACTTCCAACGAGCCGCCGATCGCACGCAACATGCTGAGAGCAGCGATTGTCCTCTGGTCCGACGGTCGACCGGCGGGGGTGCGATTGTTCACGATCACGAACTCACGTACAGCCTCGCTATTCCAAAGCCACATGCCCTCGGCCACCAGCCGTCAGCGATCTACGACGTGATGCATCAAACGCTTATTGACTCTCTGGCGACGTTCGGCGTGACCGCCAAGCTCCGCACATCGGTGCCCTGTACATCGACACGATCATCCGATTCGCCCGAGCCGCTGCTTTGTTTCGAGCGACGCGCCGTTGGTGACGTCCTGGTCAACGACACGAAAATCTGCGGCAGTGCTCAACGTCGCCGGCAAGGTGCGATACTCCAGCACGGCAGTGTTTTATTGAATACCTCCGCTGCGGCGCCGCAGCTCTCCGGCTTGAACGACTTGGCCGGCGTCGACATCAGTTTTGATGATTTACTCAACGTCTGGTTACGTCGCCTGACGACCTCGCTCTCCGCCGAATTTCAATCGGCCCCGCTCGCGGCGTCCGATCGCGCTCGCGCGACGCAAACCGAAGCGAGCAAATATACTTGCGCCGAGTGGCTGCATCGCCGCTGAAATTCCGCCACGGGGATTTCAAACGTGGCGAACTGTCCCACCTAGGCAACAGCCCTTCATGGCGGTCGACGAATCCGTCGAAAACAGGAGTGGGAGCACACCCTGCGAAGCGTACTTGCCATCCTAACGTACTATACGGGAACTGTTTTCGTACTATTCGAAGGGTTTTTGGCCCCTGGGTCGCCAGATTAGAATATCATAGAATGCGGGATCTTACGTGGAAGGAACGGGGCTTACGCCATCGCTTGCCTGATCGCGGGTTCGACGGATCGTAGAA
>CAUYYY010000083.1:0-7568 GCA_963577165.1 Planctomycetota bacterium
ACCTGTTTCAAGATCGACTAGAGATCCGATGTGCTCATGCTCTAATTCATAGACGAAAATCTGAAAAGGCAAGTGTCAGCACTGCTGGCATTTGAGAGGATGCAGCCAGAGACCACAACTTTCCGTCTTTATTTGCTCGTGACGCGTACCTTGCTAGCACTGCCGCGCCAATCGCTATTGCCATTTTTAAGCAGACGGGGTACGATCGCGCCTCCCGGTAAAATGGGTAGGATCGGCTGCTTCAGAATTGCGTAACATGTTGCCCGGAAGGCACACTGGCGGTCGCATTGCGCCGCGCGCGGAAAGGACTCCTGATGAACATCGCATTGGCCGAACTCGCACGAATGGTCGGCGGCCGAATCCTTGGCGACGGCGACCGCGTGATCCATGGTGCGGATGTCTTGGAACAGGCCGGTCCAGGCGAGATTACCTTAGTCGATTGTATCGAGCGTCTCGGCCATTTGGCCGATTCTCAGGCCGCGGCTGCCGTCGTGCCGGAAGACCGAGTGACGGAAGGTTTGCCCGACGGGCCCACGCTACTCGCGGTCGACAACGTGCATCAGGCATTCACGGCGATCGTCGCTCGGTTCCGTACGTCCTACTCGTTGCAGCGAACCGGAGTCAGTTCCCAAGCCATCGTCGATCCCACGGCCTCTCTGGCCAGCGATGTTGACGTACACTCCGGGGCGACCATCGGTCCGCATGTCGAAATCGGAACCGGCGCCACGATTCACGCGGGAGTCCACGTGATGGCGGGCTGCCAGATTGGCTCTCAGGTGACTCTCATGCCGGGCGTGGTCCTTTATGATAACACGCGGGTCGGCTGCCGCACGCTCATTCACGCCGGTGCGGTGATTGGTGCTTTCGGATTCGGCTACCAGATGGTCGACGGCTCTCATCAGCGGACGGCTCAGTTGGGTCATGTCGAGATCGGCGCTGACGTGGAAATTGGCGCCAACACAACCATCGACCGTGGTACGTACGGGGCCACCGTGGTCGGCGACGGGACGAAAATCGACAACCTGGTGATGATCGGCCATAACTGCCGCATCGGCCGGCATAACATGATTTGCTCTCAGGTTGGCATTGCCGGCAGCACGTCGACGGGTGACTATGTCGTCATGGCGGGCCAGGTTGGCGTGCGAGATCACGTTCACATTGGCACCGGCGCGGTGCTGGGCGCCAAGGCGGGTGTAAGCAACGATGTGGCCGAGCAGGTGTGCGTGTTTGGTGCGCCCGCCACGCCCGAGCGCGAACAGAAAATCAAACAGGCTGCTCTAGCAAAGTTGCCGCAGATGCGTCGAGATTTTAGAATTCTGCAACGACAGGTTGAAAAACTGGCCCAGCAGCAAAGTTCGCCACAAACGGCCGCGTCACAAACGGACGTTGGTGACCAGGCAGCTGCCTGATAACAAAGACAAATCCAATTGTAGGGTGGGTGGTTCTGGCGGCGCGCGAGGCATTGCTTGACAGGAAAGCAGACCGCCGACAGAACCACCCACCCTACTACTTCCCCCCATCCTTTATGGCCACTCAAGATTCACAGACAGATCAGCGAGCGCAGCGCATCGGTTTGCTGGCCGGATGGGGCCGCTATCCGATCTTGGTCGCCGAGGCACTCAAGCGGCAAGGATACGATGTCTGTTGCTTGGGCGTGAAGGACCATGCCGATCCGGTGCTGGCCGAGATCTGCGACGACTTTGCCTGGCTGGGGCTCGCGAAGCTAGGACAAGCTGTTCGGTTTTTTCGTCAACACGAAGTTCACCACGCGACCATGGCGGGCAAGATTCATAAAGTTCGCCTCTATCAGCCCTGGCTTTGGGCCAAACATTTGCCCGACTGGGCCATGATCAAAACGTTCTATCCGCATTTCATCACGCGGAGTAAGGATCGTTGCGACGACACGTTGCTTGGTGCGATTGTCGATGCCTTTGCTCGTCAAGGAATTCTTTTCGGGCCCGCTACCGACTATGCGCCAGAACTTCTTGTCGAGTCGGGCCGTCTCGCCGGTGCTCGACCGAACCGCGCGGAACAAAAGGACATCGAGTTTGGCTGGCAGATGGCAAAAAAGATGGGTGGCTTGGACATCGGTCAAAGTGTTTGTATCAAAGATCAGGCGGTCCTGGCCGTGGAAGCCATTGAAGGCACGGATGCCTGTATTCGCCGTGCTGGTCAGTTATGTGCCGCCGGCGGATTTACCGTCGTAAAAGTGGCCAAGCCCCAGCAGGATATGCGTTTCGACGTGCCGACGATTGGTCTCGGTACGCTGGAAACGTTGGTGTCGGCCGGCGGGCGCGTCTTGGCGATCGAAGCACGGCGGACCATTCTTCTGGACGAGCCCAAAGTGCTCGCCTTCGCCGAGCGTCACAAGATCACGGTTGTGGCACTCGAAGCACAAAACGCCGGACGGATGGCAGCGTGACGCTCTACAAATGCATGTGGAAAAGGGTGGGTGGCGGGGAAGGAGCCTAAGCGACAGCCCCGAGATGCCAAGCTGCCGCCGGGGCCGTCGTTGGGACTCCTTCCCCGCCACCCATCGCTTGTTACTGCCAGAGCGATCGGAGACGAAGACCGACGTGGAGCAGCGTGCGACGACAAAGCGACGCCAACGTCACCACAACAACAAACAGCCCGATCACGCTCGGGGACAACCACAACCACCAGGCCAGACCGAACGCCACGCTGCAAGCATGAGGCCAAAGCCAAAACAGGTCGGCGTTGACTCCTCGGCGGACGGCAAGCAGCGCCACGGCCGCCGCCGCGAGGACCAAACCGATAGCCAGTATCCGCCGTGTCAGATCGTCTTTGTGGGGATCATGGAAACGAACGGACAGCGTCGGGGCAGGGCCGGGGAATATGAAGTGTGCTGAGTTTTTCCAGGGATCCAGCCGGAGCAAAGCGAGTTGATTCGACTCGTCGGCTACCGACACGGTTGTCAACATGTCGGCCAGTTCCGACTCTGTTCCCAAAGAGCGAGCGACTTCCCGCTGCTCGACGGTGATGCTCTTGGCCTGTTCCAATACGTCGTCGGCATGGGGCAAGTCGTCGGCATGAGGGAGTAATCCGGTTTCGTAACCGATTCGTTGCCGACACGCGATCAGACGTTTGGCCCAGCGGCGGTACCAATTCGATAGATCGGTGTCGCTCTGTTGGCTGGCAACGTCGGGCGTGATATCTAAGAGCAACGCGATCGTGTTGAGTCGCAGCAGGTCTTGTCCCGCGGAGTCGATCGGCTGGGCTGTGGGGGATTGGGCAGTGGGTGATAAGGAATGAATTTCCATTCCATCGCGATAAACGGTCCACAGTGTTCGCTCGACCGGCAATTCGACACCGGTGGCGAGGAACTGGGCGGCGAGTAACTGGGGAGCCCGCAACGTCGTCTCGCTGCGTGTCGCCCCCAAGCCAGACCCTCGGCGGACGTAGACAATTTCGACCCGCTGTGGCGATTGGCTTGGCCCGAACATCAACTTCCAAAGATGGTCGCCTGCGGGCTGCGGAGCGGCGGGCAGCCCCGCGACGGTCGCACGAAGAAGTTCCGCTGTCTGGGGCAACCGAAGCATGCAATGGGTTGCGCCGGCCGGTTCCAGATCGAATGTCGCGACGGCGACCGACGCGGTCTGATCCACCGTAATCTGGATATCAGCAAGCCAGATTTTCGGAACCGACGTCGCCCGACGTACGGGAGCTAACTGAGCTTGAAATGTTGGGCCGGTGACGTGATAGACCTTGGTCTCAGACAGCACGAAATCGGGTGACATGAATTCGTCCGGCAAGGTTGCCGCCCGAAGCCCTGTCGTATCCCAGCGGATCGTCTCGATATCCGATTTCACGGGGATATCCGACTTCACGCTCAGCGCCACGAATCGATCCACCTGGTCGGTACCGAGCGGGCGTACATCCGGACAACGCAGCGGTTGGCCGGTATATCGAGCAAGCGGACCACGGATCTGCAATCGAATGCTTGAATCGGCCGAGCCGGGCAAGCGAATGTGCAGATGAGGTTCGCGCCTGTTACGATTAGCTGACTGCAAGGGCACCGACCACTCGGCGATCATCGACTCGCCCGCCGAACTCACTTCGAACGGACCGTCCCATCCTGCCGGGATGGCCAGGCGCAGCGTGTCGACAACGCCCTGCTCGATACGTAGATGCAGGTCGATCGCCGCCTCCCAGACGCCATCGGAAGAACGCAGCGACGTCAATTGGGTGACGGAGAACTTCGGTTCGTTCGGCCGCACTACGACGGTTGCGACCGAGGTTGGATTATGCCATTCGTAATTGCCGATCCATCGAGCGGGCTGTTCGATGCGGCTGCGCAACTTCGCAACGTCGACTCTCTGTAATCCGTCCGGTTCGCTTAATTCCAGCAACACGGTCGGCTGGCGAACCAACACGACTTGTCGGCTGCGGATTTTAGAATCCAATAACTCGATCGACGGGATCGTCAGCCGGCCGTCTTCCGCTATGGTAACGGACCCGTACATCACGAGCCGACTCGTCCGATCGACCGGTCGGGCAAGCAGCACAGTCAGCGTACCGTTGGTGTCACGGCTCCAGTGCCTCGCGCACTCGCTGTCCGCATTGCGGACCGAGACGTGGCGGACGGTCAGGTTCCGTGGGCATCGCACACGATACTCAAACACATGCTGCGAAGTCGTTTCGATTTGGGCGTCGAAAAGCACCTCGGCCGACGTCCCACCTACATTCAACGTGGTCTGTTGATCGGCAATATTGATCGTCTTCCGCGGCTCGACAACCAGACTCCATGCGAGCGCAGAATCAGCAAGCTGATAAGCCAATTGCGGCAACGTCGGAATGTTTCTACTGCCGTTGGGGGCATCGCGATCGGGGACATGGTCGGCCCAACTGTCTGCAAAGACCGCCGGGGCCAGGACGGCCACTGCCTCGGCCACCGGCGGGGCATAGGTCAGGGCGTCGTCGATCGTAACGGCCAATCGGCGCTCCGTGGATGCGATATCGAGCAGCTTGATTTCAGGCAACGTTACGCTTTCGGTACTTGAGGGCCCCGTACTTAAAGACGCTGTACTTGACGGCGCTGTGACCAAGAATCGCAGCGTCAGCGTGGTTTCATCGGTTACTGCCCGGCGGAGCGACAAGGCAAGCACGTTGCTATCCGCACCGGCTTGAGAATGTTCTACAACCCGCACACTTTCGACCGACGAATTCTCATCGAGTGGCAGCAGTGTGAGTTCCGGGTCGATGGCCAAACGGAGGAGACGTAGCGTGCCGTCGAGGACCTTCAGTCGGAACTTGGCATCGAGCAGGACGGTACCCGGCCGGATGTGAAGCCAGAGGTACTCGCTCGCCTCGACATTCGCACGGGCATGAGCAGCGTTGCTGAGCGGGGACCAGCGCACGACGAGCCGATCCGTCGCGCCCAAATGGGCGACCAAATAGGTGATAAGCTGCGATTTGTCTTGCTGGGTTTCGACCGTGTCCCGGGCCGTGGGAATCTCGATCGGCGGCGCATCGCCCGGCATCGTGAGATCGAGACGTGCATCGTGTAGCGGCGGGATGTTCAAGAAAAACTCGGAGGCGTTACCGACTTTGCGGACCGCCGGTTTCATTTCAACCGAAAGCTGGTACTGGCCTGGCTCTGCGACGGCGACTCGAAGCGACTGCAAGTCGTCGGACCACCGCCAGGGAACCGGCCGTCCGTCGAGGCGAACGGCGTCGTCCGGCCAGGTCGCGTCCTGCCGTGAGAACGGAATTTGAACGCGAGCCGATCGGCCGTATGTTTGTAAATTGAAAACAGCGCGAAAGGACTCGACCGACAGCTCGCTGCTGGTCATCCGTGCTTCATATCGGGCATGGGTGAGCAGCCACATCCCCACTCTGCGCGACGACTTGTCAGCGCGTCGATGTAACGCCTGGAAAAGAGCTTCGGGCACATAAACCTTACCGCTGACCGACCGCAGACGTGAGTCCGTCGGGTGCAACGGAAGGCGAGTAGCGTCGGCAGAGATCACTTTTTCGTCAATCGGAATTAGCACCGAGGGTGTTTCTTGCGCGGATGCCAAGGGAACACTCGCAATCCAAACCACCACAGCCAACAAGCGTGTGACGGCCGAAAGACTGCCTGGCGATTCTTTTGTGAATGAACGACGACGTCGGAGTCCGTTCAGTGCAATACTTGCCAGGATGCCGAGCAGAAGGCTGGACGTGAGCGGGATGATGCTGGGCGAGGCGATCAGAGCCGCAATGCAGGCGGCCGTGAGAATGCCAATGGTTGCCGTTGGGTACCGGAGGAAACGCAACGTCATCAAACCCAGAGTTAAGAAGAATAACAGCGTTCCCAGGAGAAACATCGAACTGCGCCGCACTACATGAACGGCGATCGTCTGGCCGGTTGTGGGTTGCAGCGCCGTACCGCTCCAGGACGAGATGGATTGTGTCTCTTGCTGGGCAACACGCGGCCAGGGCACACCGCGACGTCCCGCCGGGTGATCGCGCCAGTGTTCGGGCGTGACCAGCGGACCCGACGCGGGCATACGTCGCCGCATGGCGATCGCATCGGCCAGACGACCTTCCTTCACCAAAACCAGGCACGAAATATCGGTTATCTGCAACTGGTCACGAAGCAGCGATACCTGGTGCAAACTGCTGAGGACCAGGCCACTTGAATGAGCCAACAGGACCAAGTGGGCACGGTCGAGGATCGCTCGGCCGCGGTTCGTCACATCTCCATTCCAGATCGTGCTGTTCCAGATCATGTTGGGCGTCTGCGAATCGACCTCGGTCGTCGATTCGACCTGGGCAAGTTCCAACGCGCGACGATCGATGAGCAGGGGCATTTTGGACGTTGGAACGTCGGACGAAGCTACGGCTTGGGCCAGCCACAAACCCCACGTCAACGATTCATCCGACGCGTCGCGACGGGCCAGTTGGCCCAACCGCTGCAAAAGTTTTTCAGCCGATCGCAGTGAAGCATTTCGTGCCGAGCCAACAGCCACGGCGGTTAACCACTGTTTTCCCTCCAGTGGGTTAAATGCCGCCATGTGCCGCGACCGCCCCAACAGGCCAAACAAACGCCGACCAACTGTTGCCGGTTCGTTGAGCGAGATCATGTGGCGCCCGTACGCATCGTAGGCGGGTGGAAGCCACAACGTCGTCTGTTGCCCAAGCACCGACAATCGAGTCGTGGGCGGTCGGATCGTTATGTGGCTGAGCATTCGTAGCGGTTTCTCTGACAGTCGATAGCGAATCGCGACCACGGAGAATCGTTGCTGCGATGGCAGGTTGACCTCGACGAGAGAAGGATTGCTCGACGAGAGCGTCGGCGAGATTTCTTGGTTGTTCACCCAAAGCCCGACAATGACCGCGTCCAGGGGCAAATGAATGTCCGCGATCCCTGATCCTCCGTTCTCGATCGAGAACGTGGCCAAATAGTCCGTGGTACCGCCCGGCGTATGCCACACGTCGACTTCCTGGTGCCAGACGAAGGTTGGTGAGTAGTCTGCGCCCCGTGCCTGGGGATCGGGTGTCTGGGAATCCGATGTCTGGGAAACGGGAATTTGGGGTACAAGCACGAGCGGTGCCGTGGCCTG
>CAUYYY010000084.1:0-7510 GCA_963577165.1 Planctomycetota bacterium
GCTTGATCAGGATATTGAGGCTCGGGCCGCTCGTGTCCTTAAACGGATCGCCGACCGTGTCGCCTACGACGCCTGCCTTGTGGGCCTCGCTTCCCTTGCCGCCGTGATTGCCGCCTTCGATATACTTTTTGGCATTGTCCCACGAGCCGCCCGCGTTGGCCATAAAGATTGCCAGGCAGAATCCGGTGGTAAGCGTACCGACCAGCAGGCCGAGCACCCCGCCGACGCCGAGCAGAATGCCGACGGCTACGGGCGTGATCAAGCCGAGCAGCGACGGCAGAATCATTTCACGCTGAGCCGCCTTCGTGCTAATCTCTACGGGCCTCGCGTAGTCGGGCTGCGTCGTACCTTCCATGATCCCGGCGGTCTCTCGGAACTGGCGACGGACTTCTTCGACCATGCCTTTGGCCGCTCGGCCAACCGCCTTCATCGTCATTGCACAGAAGACAAATGTCGACATCGAACCGATAAAGAGACCGACCAAAATCTTCGGATTCATCAGCGACGTGTCGTAATAGGTTGTAAACTGTGGCAGCGTCGCCAGACGGACGCTGACCAGCGGGGCACCAGAACCGGCGAATGCGACCGTCGTGACACCGTCGGACTCTGACCGGGTGAAAATCCCATCCTCAATTTTGGCGGGACCTTCACGAAAGCTGACATTGCTCCACGCCTCTTTTACGGTTGGATGCCGCTGGTCGTTCGGCATTGCCAGGTAGTACTCACCTTCGCCCGTGTCTTCGTTTTTGTAGGCGATAAATCCATTCGAGAGCTTGTAAAATCCCGCCTCTTCCGTCTCGGCGACCACCGATTCGCCCCAACGCTCGAAGCCGATCCGCACCTCTTCCACATAGGCGGCCATCAGGGCCAAAGCGGTCAAGGCCGCCGAGCCAATGGCAAAGCCCTTGCCCGTGGCGGCGGTCGTGTTGCCCAAGCTGTCGAGCGCATCAGTCCGCTCGCGGACGATTGGCTCCAGGTCGGCCATTTGGGCGTTGCCACCCGCGTTGTCGGCAATCGGGCCATAGGCGTCCGTGGCCAACGTGATGCCCAGCGTGCTGAGCATGCCGACTGCGGCGACACCTACGCCGTAGAGCCCCAAAGCAAAGTAATTGGTGTCCGCAAAATTCCAACCGCTGGCGAAGCCGAACGCAGTGATCGTGGCTCCGCAGACGACGATTACCGGGAACCAGACGCTCATCATGCCGTCGGCGATGCCGGCGATAATGATGGTGGCGGGCCCCGTCACGGCCTGCTCTGCGAGGTTCTTCGTCGGTGCAAACTCATCGCTCGTCGAGTATTCAGTCCACTTGCCGATCAGCCAGCCAGCAAGCAAGCCGGAAATGACACTGAAGGCAACGCCGGGAATCGCCTGGCCAGCGATCTCAATTACCGTACCAGCGCTCGTCGGCATCAAGCGATACGCAAGAAAGATGGCGGCCGCGGCAACTAGAAACGTCGACAGGTTAATGCCCCGGCCCAATGCCTTGAGCAATGTTTTCTGCGAGGCGTCTTCCTCGGTCCGCACCATGTAGATGCCAAAAATCGACAGAAAGATACCTGCGGCGGCAATCGCCATGGGCAGGAACAGCGCTTGCAATTGTGCTGCCTGAGAGGTCATTCCGGTCCCTTCGAGCAGCGTCGGCGTCGCATAGGCCGCCACGCCGAGTGCGGCGGTGGCCAGGATCGAACCGCAGTACGACTCATACAGGTCGGCGCCCATGCCAGCCACGTCGCCCACGTTATCGCCCACGTTGTCGGCGATGGTGGCCGGGTTGCGAGGATCGTCTTCGGGAATCCCCTGCTCGACCTTACCGACCAGATCGGCACCGACGTCGGCCGCCTTGGTGAAGATTCCGCCACCGACGCGGGCAAACAATGCCTGGGCGCTGGCGCCCATGCCGAAGCAGAGCATCGTGACGGTGATCTCGACTAGGCTTAATGGTTCAAAACCCAACTTCGGCAGCAGCCAATAGAGGGCTCCGAACCACAGGGTAATGTCCAGCAGTCCCAGGCCGACAACGGTCAGCCCCATGACCGCTCCGCTGCGAAAGGCAACTTGCAAGCCTTGGTTAAGTGATTTCTGTGCGCCGGCCGCGGTTCGGCTGCTGGCCCAGGTAGCCGTTTTCATGCCAAACCAGCCGGCCAGACCGGAGAAAAACCCACCGGTCAGAAACGCGAAGGGGACCCAATGGCTCTGGACTCCCAAACCAAAGGCGGCATAGCAGAGTAAAAGAGCAATGATCACGAAAAAGACCGTCACCACCTTGTATTGCTGCGTCAGATAGGCGTTAGCACCTTCGCGAACAAAGCCGGCAATCTCGATCATCCGCGCGTTGCCCTCATCGGCCTGCATCATTTTTTTGAAGAACAGGTACGCCTGAATCAATGCGATCACCGCGGCGACAAATGCCAGCATCCAGTAGCCGATGTATTTCGCATCGGTGAGCGGCTGATGATCGGCACTCTCGGCCGTGTGTTGTGCCAGAGCCGGCGCGGCCAATGCGGCAACCACAACCAAGGCGACCGTTAAAATTCCCAACAAGCGGCACATCGATCCATGACGCGCCATCCCTCTGGTAATCCTACCAAACATGATTCTCAACCTTTGCTTTCTCAAAATGGGTAACTTCACAAATAACTTGATTGCTGGAAACGACTTGCTCCAGTTCAACAATGTTTTCGGGAAAGATCGATCCGAAATCGGAAAGGCTGGGCGGGTGGACCCTGAGCGGCTGCGAGAATTCCGCCTTCACCCGGGCCTCCGCGGCCGTCGGCTCAGCGGGTAATCGAACGTCTCGCGCCCACCTTGATCCTGGCCAGTGCGTCCCACAGCCCGCCGCCTCGCCGAGCGTAAACCGTGTCAGTCAATGTGGTTTACGGAATGCGGAGTCTAATCAGTAGGTAGTCAGCCTGTCAACCATAGCACGTGCCTAGTATTTCGGCCGGTCAGACAAGCTCAAAAAGATGGGAAAAATGCGAACAAACGAGCGGTTTTTCGGGTAATACCGAATATGTCGGCCGCCGCTCCGTTCGGCTCGATTTTGGAGATCGAACCGGTCGCCTTTTTTCCAATTTGGAATAAAATGAACAGTTCGGACACGAACAGTTGAATGAGGCCCTTTTCGAGCGACGTTCCGGGATGCGCAACCCATGAAAAATACCTTTCCTCGCCGGAGGCGACCACGTCGACTCGCCCGCCCACGCTGCTCGGTTGCCGCCGAGGGCGCGCACCGAGGATTGCGCCTCGAGTCGCTCGAACACCGGCTGATGCTGCACGGCGAAAGTGGGCCCGAGCATGATCTGAGTGAACATGTTCATCACGATCTGTCGATTTTTATCGATGGTGAGCAGGTGCCGTTTCCTGCCGGGCTCGGAACCGATGCGACGGGAAACATTCTTGCCAACCCGCATAACCACGGCGGGGACGAACGCGTACACGTTCATCCGATCGACGCGGCACTGACCGAATTTGTCACCGTAGGCGATTTCTTCGACGTCTGGCGGACCAACGCGGGCGTCGTAGGCAACAATCCGGATGCTTTCTTCGGTAGCAGCCAGATTCTCGGAAATTTCGCGGATGCCACGCATGTCATCAACATGTACGTCAACGGCGAACTCAACGACGAGTTTCAGAACTACGAAATGCACGCTGACGACGACATCGTCATTGTCTACAGCACGACTGCAGCAGCCGATTCGCCGATTTTAGATATCGATGACGTGGCAGTGCTCGGCGGGGCCCCGCTGCATGTTGCGCTCAACGGCTTTGATCCCGACGGCGATGCCCTAACCTACTCGGTCAAAAGCGTCGTGACCGACACCGGCCTGACGGAAACGGTCTTGGAGGGCAACCGCAGTATGCAGATCAATGTGGCCGACTTCGGCTCGATGACGTTCGAACTTTTTGAACAGCGGGCGCCGCGGGTGACCGATGCGATCATCGGCATCGCCCAGGACGGCACCTACGATGGCGTGATCTTCCACCGAGTCATCAACGATTTCGTCATCCAGGGTGGCGATCCGACCGGAACTGGAACCGGCGATCCGAGCATCCCGAGTTTCGACGATCAGTTCCACATCGATTTGCAACACACGCAGACGGGCCTTCTCTCGATGGCCAAAGCAGGCGACGACTCCAACTCGTCGCAGTTCTTTATTACCGAGGGAACGACCCGGTTCCTCGATTTTAACCATTCGATTTTTGGTATGCTGACCGAGGGCGAAGCGGTTCGCCAGGCGATCAGCAATGTGCCAGTCGGTGCCGGCGATCGACCGATCACCGACGTGGTGATGGAATCGGTCGATATCTTCTTCGACGAGACGAACGGCGTACTGATGCTCAAGGCGCCCGAGGGTGCGTCGGGCACGGCCGAAGTCACGGTTACGGTCACCGACGAGGACGGCAATTCGTTCGATGCCACGTTCACCGTCACCGTCTCGCCCGACACCAGCAACGGCGGACCCTTTCTGAACGAGATCCCGCCGATTCAAACTATCGCTGGCACACCTGCCCAGTTCACGCTCACGGCGGTCGACGTCGAAGGCGATCCGGTCTTCTTTGACACCATGTGGGCCGATTTTGACTTTACCCTCGACAATGATACGGGCGAGGTGACCATAACACCAGCGGATGGCTTTACCGGCGAACTCGAATTATTTGTGGGCGTTCGAGCCGTGAATGGATCGAATACGAACGACACCCACGACTCGCAACTTATCACGATCACCGTTCTTGCGCCGAACGCTCCGCTAAACGCTCCGCTAAGTGTTGATCTGCTTGCCAGTTTCGATACAGGCTCAGCCGATGACGACGACTTAACAAACCTCACCGTTTTAGATTTTCGCGTCGAAGGTGTCACCGCTGGCGCCGTGGTTACGCTTTTCAGCGGAGATACGTCCATTGGCTCGGCCACGGCGACCGGCCCCAGCGTCGTTGTGACCGGCAACGTGGGGACCTTCCTCGGCAACGTCCATTCGATTACCGCGACACAAAGCTTGGGCGCTGTCGAAAGCGATCTCTCACCGGCTTTGGTGGTAACCGTCGATCGCGACGCCGATGGCTTCACTACCTCGCCGCCGCTTACAGCGAATCTCGGCGATGATTATCTTTACAACGTGGGCCATGACGAAGAACTCGTCGGCCAGCAAAACCTGGCTTACTCGCTCGACGTGGCTCCGGGTGGCATGACGATCGACATCAACACGGGCCAGATTATCTGGCTTGGCGTAGTCCAAACCGCTGGTACGCACAACGTCGTTGTCGAGGCCACTGATCGCGCCGGCAACGTCGGCACACAGGACTTTACGCTGACAGTCAACGGTCCGCCGGTGCTCGGCACGATCGGCGATAAATCAGTTGATGAAGACGAACAACTCTTGTTCGCGGTCATAGTCGACGACCCCAACGACGGAGACACGCTGACCTTCTCTCTCAGCGGCGACTCGGATGCTCCGGCATTAGGTTTGACAAGCGGGATGTTCACTTGGACGCCTGGCGAACTGGATGGCGGTCGGTCGTTCGACTTCACCGTGACCGTCACCGATGCCGGCGGTCTGTTCGACTCAAAATCATTCACTGTCACTGTCGACGAGGTGAACCTGTCGCCCCAGCTTGCGGCGATCGACGACAAACCGGCGATTAGGGGCCAAACCCTGTCGTTTTTTGCCGAGGGTACGGATCCTGATCTGCCGGCTCAGGTGTTGACGTACAGCCTGGGGAGCCCGCCGCTCGGCGCTTCCATCGACCCGGGTACAGGCGAGTTCTCTTGGACTCCATCTGCCGAGCAGGCAGACGCCCAGCACACGATCACGGTCCGCGCCGCCGACTCGGGCGGACTCGCGGCAGAGCGGTCGTTTACGGTGACCGTTCAGGACGTTCCGGAACCACCGCAGCTGAACGCGATCGTCTCGCCCACGGTGAACGAAGGCGACGAAGTCGAGCTAACCGTGACAGCAACCGATCCCAATCTGCCCAATGACAAGCTGAGCTTTCAATTGATCTCCGGTCCTGACGGTGCCGCGATCAACGCCGAGACGGGTGATTTCCGCTGGCAGACGGATGAGGCCGATGGCCCTGGCGCATTCGACGTTACCGTCGAGGTTCGCGACCTGACCAACCTTTTCGACCTCCTCACGTTTACGATCACCGTCGGCGAAGTCAACCGGAATCCTATCTTTGACGTCCAAATAGATGACCAAACCGTTACCGTAGGCGACTCGCTCAATCTCGATTTTGATGCCAGCGACCCAGACATTCCCGAGCAGACGCTGACCTACAGCCTGATCGATCTACTTGAGGGTGCAACGATCAATTCGGTGACGGGTGAGCTTAACTGGACTCCCACGGTCGACCAGGCGCTGCAGGATATCAACGTCAGGGTCCGCGTTATCGACGGCGAAGGCGGCAGCGACGAGCAAACTGTCACCGTAACGGTTGAAGAGCGGGCCAAGGCGCCCGTGCTCAGCCCGATCGCCGATCGCACGGTGGACGAGGGCGAAGAGATCAACCTGGTTGCTCAGGCCACCGACCCCAACTCCGAAGAGGAGAACCTCCGCTTCAGCTTGGCTGATGGGGCTCCCGATGGCGCCACGATCGATGCCGTTTCGGGCGAATTCAGTTGGACGCCCGGCGAAGCAGACGGCCCCGGCGAGCACGCGGTGACGATCGTCGTAACCGACAGCGACAGCCTGAGAGACGAAAAAACGTTCACGATCACGGTGGACGAGGTGAATCAATCGCCGGTTCTGACCCCGATCACAGACCGCCAGGTCATGGAGGATCAGACCATCGCATTCGAAGCGGTGGCCGGCGACGACGATAAACCGGTTCAGGAACTCCGATTTAGTCTGGCATCCAATGCACCCGAGGGAGCGACGATCGATGAGACTTCGGGCCAATTCCATTGGACTCCGCACTCCGGGGCAGCCGGCGAGTACTTGATCACTGTCCGCGTTGCAGACGATGCAACCTCCTCGTTGAGCGACAGCCAATCGTTCCACGTCACGGTGGAAGCCCCGCCCGTCGTGCTACCCGGTTTTTCCGTCGCTCAGACACTTGCTCTGCGTAGCACTCAATCGCAATTCTTCGGCCCCGTGTTGCCGGTGCGTCCGACGCCGATCGTGTTGCCCGTGTTGGTCAATCGAGTGCAGAGCGGAGTGACGGTCGCGCCATCGTTGACCGAAGCGTTTCGTGAATTTGCCAACATCGGCTCCGGCGGTATCCATGCCCGGCAAGGCACAACCAGCGGCGACGGCCCCTCGGACAAGAAGGATGCAGAGCCAGGCAGCCTCAAGAAGAAGCCTGAGCTGGACGAGGAGGCCGACATTCCTGTCGACGAGGGCACCTCACGGGAGGCGGTCGACGAAGCCATTGCTCGGATTCTCGCCGAAACGGCCGCCGCCGTCTGACAGAGGGCCAGGAAACCAGGGTGTTTAAGGCGGTTCCTTGCCTGTTTTTTCGTAAATTACTTGGATTCACACCCTGCGGTGGTTATTCTGGAGTGAAGTGATC
>CAUYYY010000085.1:0-7454 GCA_963577165.1 Planctomycetota bacterium
TGTAATTGCTTTCGCTCCTCGGCCGTCAACCGAACCACATGCTTGGCTTCCTTGCCCATGTCTACTCTCCTGATAAATGGACCAAAAAGAGAGCAAATAACCAATATTTCAAAACCAGTTAACTCAGATGTGTTGAGGCACTAGCCAACGGACCGAGTTTCGCAAGGGTGGAACGATAGACTTTCACGTCACGGTCTCGGGCCTTTCGGAAATTGCATCGTGGATTCTTGGCTATGGAGACCAAGCCGAGGTTCTCAAACCGCCGGAACTGCGAACCATGGCGGCCGACCATGCACGGCGAATGCTCCTCAGCTACGAACGGGGCAAGATCGGCTAGTGTCGCAGGCTGGGTATCTACTACGGCGATCTGATTGCCGATGGTGAGGCCCCTAATCTATTCATTTCGTATCAAGGCACTTGCATATTAGTAACTTATGTGTTATCATTAAGCATGGTCGAAGTTGTCGAGTACGAAGATGAAAACGGAAAGCACCCTTTTGCGTTGTGGTTCGAGAGCCTGAACAGCCAGGCGGCCTTGAAAGTGCGTACGGCGATCGCTCGCATGGAGTAATGAGAATTTCTCCAATGTAGAGGCGGTCGGGAGTGGGGTAGCCGAATGCAAGATCAACTTTGGCCCCGGTTATCGTATCTACTTTGCCCAGGACGGAAAAACTTTGGTGATCCTACTGGGCGGCGGGACGAAGAAACGGCAAAGCCGTGATATAGAAAACGCCAAACAGCATTGGAGCGACTACAAAATACGAAAGAGAAAGAAATAGATCATGGCTTTAACAAGAAACTTTATTGAAACCGTCAAAGAGCGTGCCGAGAAAGACCCGGAATTTCGTATTGGGCTTTTGACTGAAGCCTCCGAGTGCTTCCTCAATGGCGAGCTGGCGACTGGAAAAATCTTGCTCCGCGACTACGTCAATGCGACCATCGGTTTCCAAGAGTTGGGCAAGGTGATTGGTAAGAAGCCCGAAAGCCTAATGCGTATGCTCAGTGATAAGGGCAATCCACGTGCCGCAAATCTCATGAACGTGTTTTCCTCACTTTGCCAACATGAAGGCATAGAATTTCATGTCAAAGCCTCTTAGAGAAAATACCACTTGAGTGTTCCGCTAAAACAGCCGCTTGGTGCTGAAATAACAGATCGGACACCGGAACATGTGTGTGCGACTCGCACTAAATCGATTTTCGGAAAAAAGATAAACGCAGAGATTGTCCGTTCGCCGATTCGTGCTTATCGGTCAATTAACCTCTGCTGGATCACACGCAAAATCCCCCGGGCGACCTCTTCCTTCGGGCCGGCAAGATGCTCCAGGACGTTGCCTTCGTGGTCGATGACATCCACGCTGTTTTCCAGGGAATGCATTGCCTGAGGGCCGTTGGAGACCATCAGATCGCAACTCTTCTTTTCGAGCTTGACCACGGCGCGCAAGTGGTGGTCTTCGGTCTCCAGGGCAAAGCCGACCAGCCACTGGTCTCGTTTTTCGGCGCCGAGAGTCGCCACAACGTCGTCGGTCTCGATCAATTGCAACGTAGTCGGCGCGCCCGTCTTGGACATTTTGTTGGTTGCCACGCGCTCGGTTCGATAGTCGCACGGCGCCGCCGCGCCGATCAGGCCGTCACAGCGACCGAAATGGGCACGAGCGACCTCGAGCATCTCGGATGTCGTGACGACTGAGTGGACTTCCGCCTCGCTAGGATACGTGACGTCGACCGGCCCGCTCACCACGATCACTTCGTGGCCAAGTTCCAGGCAAGCGGCGGCCAGAGCCACGCCCATCCGACCGCTCGAGGCGTTGGTCAGGTATCGGACCGGGTCGATGTATTGGCGCGTCGGGCCCGAGGTGATGAGGATGTGGGACATGGATGCCGAGGTATTAGGGGGACAAGTAGAGAGTGATTCGAAAGTCCGAAATCCGAAGCACGAAATCCTAAACAAATCTAAAACACGAATCTCAAATGGTCAAAACCTTCTCCGCGCGAAGTTTATTGACATTCATGCTTTGGATTTGTTTCGAGATTCGGACTTCGTGTTTCGGATTTCAGTGGCAAGGCTTTCGATCGCAGCACAAATGGTTTCCGGTTCCGCCATGCGGCCGACGCCCTGCTTGCGGCAACTCAGCCAGCCTTCGCCCGGTTCGACGAAATGGTAGCCGTCGTTGCGAAGCGTAGCCAGGTTCCGCTGCACGGCCGGCTTTTCCCACATGTCGCAGTTCATGGACGGCGCCAGCAAGATGGGGCCCGCGAACGACAGCAGCAGCGTGCTGAGCAGATCATCGGCCAGACCACTCGATGCCTTGGCCAACAGGTTGGCCGTGGCCGGCGCAACACAGAGCAGCGTGGCCTGCTCTGCAAGTTCTATGTGACTGCCCAGGGCGCGGCCATCCTCGTCGAACGTATTTGTCGCCACACGACGACCTGTCAACGCGGCGAATGTGGCCGGTCCGATAAACTGTCGTGCGTTGTCGGTCATGACGACCGACACGCCCCAACCGGCTTGTACGAGTTGGCTGGTGAGTGCAGCCGACTTGTAAGCGGCAATTCCGCCGGAGACACCGAGAATCAGTTCGCGGGACATGGTTTATAGATTAGCGAGATCGAGTTCCGGTGGTCCGCCCGAATCAAACGGTTCGCCAGGGACTTTCACTTCACGCGAAGTGTCCAGATAAATTCTATCTTGCAAAATCTCCTGGACCACAATTTCCAATTTGTCTTCGGTATCGAGGTCGACAAGCGGCCTCGCGCCGGCGTTCAGTGCGACGAGTCGCTTTTGAATGAGAGTGGACAACTTGAACCGACCGCCAACCTTATTGACGATTTCTTCTTGCTTAAATGCTTCGATCATGCGGACGTTTCCTCGTTTGGAACTAAGCCTTGCTGAATCAAGATTTCACTAATTTGATCGACCGCTTGCTTAACGGCATCTCGGTCGTTGACGATCTGGTGTTGGTATAGGGAGGCCAGCGACAACTCACGTCGAGCCACTTCCAGCCGACGCTCGATCGCCTCTTCGGGTTCGGTCGCTCGGCGACGAAGCCGACGCTCAAGTTCTTCCACGCTGCTGGGGCGAACAAAGACGGTCACGGCATCCGCAAGACGATCGAGGACGGCTCGGGTACCATCCACATCGATCTCTAAGACTACCCATTTTCCACGTTCTAGGCTAGGTGTCACCTGCGAGCGTAACGTTCCGTACCAGTGGCCGCGGCCAAAAACCTCGAAACATTCCAGAAAATCGCCCGCTTCGCGGCGTCTCTGGAACTCTTCCGGACTGAGAAACCAGTAGTCTTTCCCGTCCTGCTCGCCGGCCCTAGGCTCTCGCGTAGTGGCCGAGACGCTCAGCGCCAGCGAATCGCCGAAGCGGGCTAGCAGGTCGCACAAGATAGTCGTTTTTCCGGCGCCCGAGGGCCCCGAGATGACGACAAGTTGGCCAGACTGCGCGGACTCATTCAATGTTTTGGACCTGCTCGCGGATGCGTTCGATGGCCGTTTTGGTCTCGATGATGTGTTTGACGATTTCCACGTCGTTGGCCTTGGAGCCGATCGTGTTTGTTTCGCGACCCATTTCCTGAGTGAGGAAATCGAGCTTGCGACCCGAGCTTTCCGGCAGCTCCATGATCTTGGCGAATTGTTCGAGATGGCTTCGCAGGCGGACGACCTCTTCGGAAATGTCGCTACGTTCCGTGAACAGGCCGATCTCTCGGAGTAAATCTCCGGGTCCGACCTCGACGTTCAATTCGCTTAAGGCTCGTTGGACGCGCTCGGACAATCGATCGCGGTAGTTGTCGACGACCTGCGGTGCCCGTGCTTCGATTTGGTCGAGTTGCGTACCAATCACAGCACAGTTTTGACGGAGATCGTCGGCCATGGCAGCGCCTTCTTGGCGACGCATTCGGTCGAGCCCCTCGAGCGCCTTGGCGAGTGTGGACTCGATAAGCGGCCATTCGTCGGAGACATCCATTCGCTCATGGTGCCGGTCTTGGACAACACCAGGCAGTTGCAACAGCGAATCGATGCGCACCGGGTCGGGTGTATGCCAGCTTGTGCAAAACGATTCAAGCTGCCGACGATAGCTGTCAAGCACTCCGCCATCGATGACAAAATCGTCGGCTCGAGACGCGCGGTCGATTCGCAACTGAACGTGGATCGTGCCGCGGCGTATATGTTGTCGCACGATGGCTTCGACCTGTGACTCGACCGAGGCATAGTTCTCACTGCTACGCAGACTCAGCTTAAAGTGACGACCGTTGATCGCGCGCACCTCAATGCCGACCGCAAGCGAATCGTTCTGGCCGCTGGCCTCACCGAAACCTGTCATGCTCAGCAACAATGTTCGGACTCCAAGTCAGACGAGGAAAATCGCGTCTAGATCTCTTCTAAGCGCTAACCCGCTTTGACAGCCGCTCGCCGCGGCGAGCGGCTATAACCATGAATATTCACGAACCGCAATAGGCAGTGCCTTACTCGGCATCGTCCATTGTTTCGCCGGTGGTGGGGAGAGGCGCGCGAAATCCGTCTTCCGAAGCCGGGGCTGGTGCCTCGCTTCCAATGCCGCTGATCTTAGAGCCTCCGCTGTCGCCGCCAAGATATTTCACAGCAACGACACACAAAACGATCCATACGACCGCCGCGACAATGGTAATTCGTGTGAAAACATCGCCGGCCTTGGCGCCAAAGGCGCTCTGTCCGCCCATCCCGCCGAGCGCGCCGGCCAGTCCGCCACCGCGACCTCGCTGAACGAGTACAATCAGAATCAGAAAAATCGCCGTACCGGCCAGTAGCAGTCCCATGAATGTGGTCATGATCGATGGCTTCTCCGAAATAACCGTCTGAATAAAACAATGGCCCAGTCGGATAGTGACCCGACCGGAATACTTGTTGAACTTGCCTTAATAGCGTCCGGTGGTTGCCGTTTTACGTACGAGCGGCGGCGGCGATGCCGAGGAAGCTTTCCACTTTGAGGCTAGCGCCACCGACGAGCGCTCCATCGACGTTGCTCAGTGCCAATAGTTCCGCGGCATTCTCCGGTTTGACGCTTCCTCCGTAGAGGATGCGTACCCGGCTAGCCACCTCCGCATTATAGCGGTCGGCCATCAGCTTGCGAAGGTCATCGTGCAGCTCGCCCGCCTCGGCTGGCGTGGCGACTTTGCCGGTTCCGATGGCCCAAACCGGCTCGTAGGCAATCGTCACCTGGGCCATCTGGGCCTGGTCGATTCCGGCCAGCGAGCCATCGAACTGACGGCGGATGACGTCAACCGTCTGGCCCGCTTCGCGCTCCGATAGCACCTCGCCGACGCAGACGACCGGCCGCAGGCCGGCTGCCAACGCCGCGTGTGTTTTCCGGTTGATCTCTTCGTCGGTCTCGCCCAGTACGTGCCGCCGCTCGCTGTGACCGAGGATCACATACTGACAGCCGACGTCGAGCAGCATGTGGGCACTGACCTCGCCCGTGTAAGCCCCTTCGGATTCGTGGTACATGTTTTGTGCGCCGAGTCCGACCGATCCGTCACCCGGCTTACCACCGCTCAATTTGCCGCCGCCCAATTTGCCAGCAACGGCCTCGAGATAGACGCTCGGCGGACAAACGAGCAAATCGACGTGTTCGAGCTCGCGGGACCCTCGCACCACGCCTTCGGCCAGGGCTACCGCGGCGGCCCGGTCGAGATTCATTTTCCAATTGCCGGCGATTAGCGGAAGTGTCATCGGCTGGCTCCTAAAGCGTTTGGCACCGGCGAGATCCGCCGATCAAAGAGTTCGGCAAGTTGTCGAATTTGGTCAGCGATCTCGGCATATTGCTCGGGAAGCAAGGCCTGTGCTCCGTCGGACAACGCGTCTTCCGGTTTGTCGTGGACTTCGATATGTACTCCGTCGGCACCCGCCGCAACGCCGGCCAAGGCACAGGGGCCAATCAAATCGGGACGGCCCGTGGCATGGCTGGGATCGACAATGATCGGCAGGTGAGACAAACCTTGACAGATGGGCACGGCCGAGACGTCGAACAAATTGCGGGTTTCGCTATCGAAGCTTTTGATGCCCCGTTCACATAACACGACGTTGGGATTTCCTTGGGACAAAATGTATTCGGCGCTCATGAGAAGATCTTTGATCGTGGCGCTCATGCCACGTTTGAGCAGTACCGGCTTGTCGGTGTTGCCGACTTCGGTCAGGAGCACAAAGTTTTGCATGTTCCGTGCCCCAAGTTGCAGCATGTCAGCGTATTGCGTGACGAGTTCCACGCGACGTGGGTCCATCACTTCGGTCACAACCGGCATGCCATAGCGGTCACCCACCTCGCGGAGAATTTTTAGACCCTCTTCGCCCATCCCTTGATAGGAATACGGGCTCGTTCGCGGCTTAAACGCTCCGCCGCGTAAGATGTTGGCCCCGGCCGAGCGGATCGACTTAGCGATCGCATCGAGCCGCTTGGCCGATTCGATGGCACAAGGACCCGCGATCATCGCCAACTGCCCGCCGCCGATCTTCACGCCGCCGATGTCGACAACCGTCGGCTGCGGATGTGCTTCTCGACTCGCCAGTTTGTAGGGAGGCAGGACGGGCACAACCTGAGCCACGCCAGCAATCGCGGTGAGCGGAGCCTCTTGCAACTTCGATTCGTCACCGATGACGCCGACCACCGTGCGAAACGTGCCGCGGCTTACATGGGCTTGGAGTCCCAGCGCCTCAACCCGCTCGATGACGTGGTCGATCTGCTCCTGTGTTACCGAATCTTTGAGAATGATAATCATATCTTTTGTCTTTCGTCCCTTGTCCCTCGACTCTTGACTCTCGTCCTATCCAACCGGCTCCATGCGGGCGTACGAGCCGAGCACGACCAGACGCACCGCTCTTTTTTCCAAGGCGGCCAACGCGCGTCGTGCCCGCAGTTCCGTCTTGTGTGCAACAAATTCTACGAAAAACAGATATCGCCCTGCCTCGCCAACGATCGGGAACGATTCGATCCACGTCAAATTGAGTCGGTTTCGTTTGAAGATTGTCATCGCATCGGCAAGCTCGCCAGGTTGGTGATCGATTTCAAACACGATGGCCGTTTTATCGTTGCCCGTCCGTTGGGGCGACTCGTGTGCGATGACGGCAAACCGCGTGATGTTGTCGGGATTGTCTTCGATCTTTTGGGCCAAGACGTCGAGACGATAGTTCACGGCGGCTTGCCGGCTGGCGATGGCAGCCGCGCCTTGTTTCTTACCGACGATTTCGGCCGCCTCAGCGGTGCTGGCCACTTCGATCAACTTGGCCGCCGGAAGATGCTTTGCCGTCCAGTTGCGACACTGCGACAGTGCTTGCGGTTTGCTGTAAACCTCTCGTATTGCCGCGCGAGGACCCTTGCCGACCAAGTTATGGTGAATTCGCAACTGAACCTCGCCACAGATTTGCGAGGAGGTCTTCGCCAACATTTCTAGCGTGTCTGCGATGCGGCCGTCGGTCGA
>CAUYYY010000086.1:0-7383 GCA_963577165.1 Planctomycetota bacterium
TAGATGGCCATCCATTGCCTATCTCCTAATCATTACCTCGTTTGTGATAGCAATCCCCCAAATCCTTCGCCTCGGTGTAACCCAAATCCGTTTTTCTGCAAAGTGCGGAATGCACCCGTCGGTACGGGGGCAAATCTCCCTAGGACGTGTCTTGCGTCGCCGTTACAATGGACCCTCTCGCATATTCTGGCGCGATTTGTTCGTTCTTTCCGACGCTTACCTAACAGACAGCGATTTCGATGCTCCGTTATTGGACTGCTGGCGAATCACACGGTAAAACACTGTTGGCCCTGGTCGATGGGTTTCCCGCGGGTGTCACGCTCTCGACAGACTCGATCGACGTCGAGCTGCGGCGGCGCCAAGGAGGCTATGGACGGGGTGGAAGACAGCGGATCGAGAACGATCGGGTCGAGATTCGTACCGGCATCTGGAAAGGCGAAACGCTCGGGAGCCCGATCGCGCTGGAGGTCATTAACAAGGATTGCAAGCTCGAACAGCTCGATGATCTGCCGCAGCCACGGCCCGGACACGGCGATCTGACCGGTTCGGTCAAATATCTTGGCTCGATTCGTGCCGTACTCGAGCGAGCCAGTGCGCGGGAAACGGCCGTGCGAGTCGCCGCCGGTGCGTTGGCCAGGCAACTACTTGGCGAATTCGGCATCACCGCACTCGGCTACGTGGTTGAGCTCGGCGGCCAGTCGATCGAGCCGCAAGAGGGCTCGCTCGAACAACTCCGTCAGATCCGTGAATCAAGCGAGGTCTACAGTCTCGATCCGCAGCGCGACGAGGAGATCAAGGCCCTGATCGATCAGGCGGGCAAGGACGGAGACACGCTCGGCGGCGTTGTCGAAGTGCGTGTCGAGGGGATTCCCTTTGGTCTCGGTACGCACGCCCAGTGGGATTTGAAACTGGACGGACGTATTGCCCAGGCCGTGATGGCGGTGCAGGCCATCAAAGGTGTCGAGATTGGGTTAGGATTCGAGGCGGCCCGTCGTCGCGGTTCGCAGGTGCATGACCCGATTCAATTTGACGCGGCACAGAAGGATACGCCCACGCTCGGCTATACACGTCCGACGAACAATGCCGGGGGGCTCGAGGCGGGCATGACCAACGGACAGCCGCTTGTCGTACGTGCCGCCAAAAAGCCGATCAGTACGCTACGCAAACCGCTCGCCTCGATCAACATGCAGACGAAGCAGGCGGTCGAGGCGAGCTACGAACGGAGCGACGTGTGTGCGGTGCCGGCGGCCAGTGTGATCGTCGAAAACGTCGTGGCCTTTGAAGTTGCCCGAGCGCTGGTCGAGAAATTCGGCGGCGATAGCTTGCACGAAATGAAGGCTCGCTGGGACACGTTTTTGCAAATGGCTCGCGAGCATTAGGCGAGCGCCAGATTGTCGCGATGGATCACCTCGTCGTACGGACAGTGTCCGAGAATCTCGGCGATTTTGTCGGTCCGTTGTCCGGTTATTCTTCGAATATCGGCGGCGGCGTAGTTCGTCAGTCCGCGAGCAAACTCCGATCCGTCGTCCGCCACAAGATCAACCAGATCGCCCTTTTGAAATTCGCCGCGAACCTCCGTGATGCCGACCGCCAGCAGGCTGCGGCCTTGATGCTCGATCGCGCGGCGGGCTCCGGTGTCGAGCACAAGTTGGCCACACGATCGGGCGGCAAATCCGATCCACCGTTTGCGTGCCGTGACTGACCGACCTTCGGCCAGAATCAGCGTACCGACCGATCGGCCGGCAAAAATGTCGGCCAACACGCCGGGCCGTCGACCGCTGGCGATGATCACGTTTTCACCCGATGCGGTGGCGATTCGTGCGGCGGCCAGCTTGCTGGCCATGCCGCCGCGGCTCAGGCGATTTTCGCCCTGTCCTGCTCCGCCATCCTGGGCCAGCGACATGATCGTGTCGTCGAGCTGCGTCACGGTCTCGACGACTTGGGACGAAGCGTCGGCCGGGTCGCCGTTGTACAGCCCCTCGACATCCGAAAGCAAGACCAAGAGCGGAGCGCCGATCAGATTCGTAACCATCGCCGCCAGCCGGTCGTTGTCACCGAAGCTGATCTGCAGCTCGTCGACGCTGACCGTGTCGTTCTCGTTGATGATCGGCAACGCGCCGAACTCGAACAAGGCCAGGATCGTATTCCGCACATTCAAATATTGGGCACGATCGTTCAGGTCGTCCGAGGTCAACAGCACCTGGGCCGCATGGCGATTGTGCTGTTGCAACGCCCGATCGTAGGCTTCGATCAGCCGGCTCTGTCCCACGGCGGCCACCGCCTGTAATTGGGAAACATCCGCTGGACGGGCATCGAGGCCGAGTCGGCCGAGTCCGGCCCCGACCGCTCCGCTGCTGACCAATGCCACGCGGCGGCCCCCGTCGATCAGGGCCACGAGCTCTTCGGTCAGCGTGGCGATCCGAGTCTCGTCGAGCGCTCCGTCATCGCGAGTCAGCACCCGGGTACCGACTTTTACAACCACCGTGTCGGCGGCCGTGGCAATCTCTTGTCGTAAAACGTCGGACATGTGTGAGAGTCAAGGGTCGAGAGTCGAGGGTGTAGGGTCGAGAGCCCGGTACTTCTAAGAGGCTTGTCCGCGGGGCAAGGTTCGTCTGTCAGGCCGGTGCGAGGATCTGCAGCGTCATGCCTCGGATCATCTCCTTGGCCTGGCTGCGAAATTCGTTCATGTGGGCGACGATCAGGTGCGCCTCGAGTGCCTCGACGCTCTCCCATTTCTCAACGATCGTGACCACATCCGTGCGAACTTCTCCCTGAGCCGCAAGCGAGGTCGGCACATCGACCATGGGCCCATATTCGAGACAACCCTGCTCGGCGAGAACCTTGGGAACCAGGGCGCGAAAGACCTCAAGAAAATCGTCCCGCCGCCCAGCGGAAAGCTCCAAAGTGGCAACAACACAGATCATGATTCGTGCTCCATCCTTACGGCACAGGGACTACGTGAAATAAACGCTCGCGGAAACCGGCCAGGTATTGGTCGCAAACGGGTCAGTCTGGCGAATCGTCGCGGCTCTGACAAGTGTCAGCTAGCGGGAAAGGCGCCCCGGATGCGTCAGCTTCCGGGGCGCATCGGTCCGCTGACGCACGGAAGGCCCGAAAGTTCGCCAGCGAGAAAATCCAGCGTTTGTTGCGGTCCGGTCATAGTACGCTTCCCCATTCCAGATCCATTCACTTCCTTCTTCAAGTCAAACGCACAAAGATCAGTGGAAGGGATTTTCCCTTTTTCACAATGGCCTATTTGGATAGCGTTACTTGGGTATTACGATATGTCGTAAGTCGTTTGTTTCCTTACGTGGCATGGCATAACGTGGATCGGCACAATTGCCACACATTAAAAAACGGAAAGGCCTTGCCCTACTTGGCTCAGCACTTTCCGGTCGGTTCTCGACCGGGTAAACTCAGTGGATTCTCCTTCAACCGAGTCTCCCCTTCAACCGATCTCCTTGGCCACGCCGCTGGGTCCTGTATTCCATGAGCGAAGCGAAAACCTGTCCTCCGCCGACCGAGCCCGTTCCGCTGCCCGACAACATCCGTAGCGTGCAACCTGGTAGCGGCGTTTGTTATCGGATTGAAATCGCCTGGGGTCGGTTTCGGCGGTGGTATTTGCGAATGTTTCGCCGTCGCTATGTGGAGCGTATGGCCCGGCTCCGGAAAGGCGATCCGGCTGGCGCACCCCACGAAATCCTTGACCCACGAGATTTGAAATACTGTTGCAATCTTTGCAGCGCCGAATGGGCTGCTGCGGATGATCCCTACGCCTGGCGCGGCAAATTGCCGGTCGCCCGTTGGGGCCTGGCCGAATTGCAACTCATGGGCTACCCGCTTCTTGCCTTGGCGTTGGCGGCCGTCTGGCTGCCCTCGCCTTGGACCTGGCTCAGCCTGGCGCCAGCGAGTCTGTTGCTGCTGCCGGTTTATTTTTTCCGCGATCCGCCGCGACGGGTTCCGGACGGCCCCGGCCAGCTCGTGGCGCCGGCCGATGGTCGCGTCGTGGAGATCACTCCGCTTGAGCACGACGAGTTTATTGGAGGACCGGCCGTCCGCATCGGTATTTTTCTTGCCATTTTCAATGTCCATCTCAATCGGGTGCCCGAGCGGGCGCGCGTCATCGAGCTTCGCTACCACCCCGGCGAGTTTCTTAACGCGCTCAACCCGGAAAGCGCGGTTCGAAATGAGTCGATGTGGATCGGGCTTGAGGAAACCGCGGAGCCGCACCGGCGGATGGTTGTCCGCCAAATTTCCGGCCTGATTGCCCGCCGCATTGTCAACACACTGCGGCCGGGTCAAGTCGTTGAGCGTGGCGATCGCTTGGGAATGATCAAATTGGGATCGCGGACCGAGTTGATCGTTGCGGCCGAGGGCCTGGACGTTCGCGTATCGTGCGGACAGAGTGTTCAGGCCGGAAAGACCGTGATGGCGGTGTACCCGGATTAGGTTAATGCTGAGGCTCTGCACCAGCCACCCGGCTAAACTCATGCCGGTGTGGCGACTGGCAAGATCGGGTAGAATGCACGTGAGTCAACCGGCGTGGCAGCCAATATTGTTTTGCAGGCGTTATTTGTTTTTAGGAATGGGCGATGACCCGAATCCGAACCGTGGCGGTTTTGCCGACCATGTTCACGCTGGCCAATTTAGTCTGCGGTTTTTTCGCGATCGTGGTCGCCTCGCGGATCGATGCGCCTGTGTCGGTCGAGGTCCAGTCGGCCGCAGAAATCCACACCAGCCGAGCCGTGCCTCAGCTAGACCGTGACGATCCTGCTCACAATATGATGGTGTGTGGATGGCTCATCTTCTTGGCCATGGTTTTCGATGCGTTGGACGGACACGTCGCCCGACTTGCCAAAACATCGTCCGATTTCGGTGCGCAGTTGGATAGCTTGTGCGACGTCGTGTCCTTCGGCGTAGCGCCGGCCATTCTGCTCGTGAAGATGTGTCCGACGTTTTCGTTTTTGCACCGCGAAGCCATCTGGATTATTGCGGCTTCGTTCGCCGCCTGCGCTGCCTTGCGGCTGGCCCGATTCAGCATCGAAACGGGCGAGAACGAAAACCACATGCACTTCAGCGGGCTGCCGAGCCCGGCGGCGGCGGCCTCCATCGCGGGATTCGCGATCCTCTTTTACACGCTGCGTAAAGAGAACAATCAGATGCCTTATGCGGCAGACCTCGATAGCTGGATTCAAAACATACTGCCTGCTTATGCTGTTTTGATCGGTGTGCTGATGGTTTCGAGGATTCCCTACCCGCATATCGTCAATCAAACGCTACGCGGACAGCATAGTTTTGGGCATGTCGTGACACTTGTATTCGCCTTCGTCGCCGTCATGGTGATCCAAGGTTATTCGGTCGCGGTCCTCTGCTGCGCATTTGTCGTCGGTCCGCCTGTGCGGTATTTCTGGCTCCGTTTCGTCCGTCGTGAAGTCCAACAAGAACCACTCTTTTAGAGTTTCCGTAACTGCTCACTGAAATGTAGTGCGAAAACTAAAACAAATGGTTTTCACCACGGAGACACGGAGCACACAGAGACGAAATTGCGAACGAAATAAAAATCAAGATGAAGAAAACGTTACTATATCATTCGCGTCGGTTCGCGTACTCTCTCGTTCGCTTTTCGTTATTTCTCCGTGTCTCCGTGGTGTATTTTTATCGTCTCTCGTGGCTTTTATTGTTTTTTTGTGGCGCCTCTACTTCAAACGGCTGAACTATTACTAGTTTTCTAGCGAGCAATTATGTTTACTGGCCTCGTCGAATGTCTGGCGCCCGTCGTGGACGTGATTCCGGAACCGCCCGGCAAGCGGCTGGTGATCGTCGCCCCCACGCTTGCCGCGAGCGCAAGCATCGGCGACAGCATTGCGATCAACGGATGCTGTCTTACCGTGGTGGAAATCGATGACGATCGACTCGCCTTTCAAGCCGGCTCTGAGACGCTCGAGCGGACCAACCTCGGCGCGTTGACCGACGGCGACCACGTCAATCTGGAACGTTCATTGCGGCTGGACGACCAACTCGGCGGCCACTATGTCACTGGCCACATCGACGGATGCGGAACATTGCAGCAGAGGATCGACGATCGTGACTGGTCCACGTTATGGTTTCGCATGCCGCCCGCGCTTGGATGCCAGATGGCAAGCAAGGGTTCGGTCGCAGTCGACGGCGTCAGTCTTACGTTGGTCGAGGTTGAGAAGGATCGTTTCAGCGTGGCTCTGATCCCACATACGCTGCACATCACCACCCTGGGTAAACTCGACGTGGGGGCCCGGGTCAATCTGGAGACAGACTTGCTCGCCAAATATGTTCAAAAACAACTTGAGAGCGTTCAACGTGACACATAACCAAACCGTTTCGTATTTGACCCGTCGCTTTCGCGAGGTTGGTATCCGACCAGCGACCCGCCACGGCCAAAACTTTCTTGTCGATATCAATCTTCAGAAACTGCTTGTCGCCTCGGCCGAGCTCGAACCGCGAGACGTCGTACTCGAGGTGGGCACAGGCACGGGCTCGCTCACCACGATGATGGCCGAGCAGGCCGGCGCTGTCGTGACCATCGAGATCGATCGTCATCTCTACGAGTTGGCCAGCGAAGAGCTGATCGACTGTCCCAATGTCACGATGCTTTTGCATGACGCGCTGAAGAACAAGAATCACTTCGACGATCGTGTTATCGAGGCGGTGCGGGCCCAGATGTCGGCCGTGCCCGACGCGCGTTTCAAACTGGTCGCCAATCTTCCGTTCAATGTGGCGACACCCGTTCTGTCGAATCTGCTCTCCTGTCCGGTTGTGCCGTCGACGATGACCGCCACGATCCAAAAGGAACTGGCCGATCGCATCGTGGCTCGTCCGTCGACGAAAGATTACAACGCACTGAGCATTTGGATGCAGAGCCAGTCGCACACGGAGATCGTCCGCGTTTTGGCTCCCAGCGTGTTTTGGCCGCGACCGAAAGTCGCTTCGGCGATTATCCACGTTACCGTGGACATGGAAAAGCAAAGTCGGATCTCCAACCCCACCTACTGGCATCATTTTGTTCGGGCCATGTTCTTCCATCGGCGAAAGTTTTTTCGCAGCGTCGTACTGGCCGCCTTCAAGAAACATCTCGACAAGCAACAGGTCGATGCCCTTATGGCCCAACACGCCTTCGGCCCGACGACGCGAGCCGAAGAACTCGACGTACCAACCATGTTCGCGTTCTGTGAATCGGTCCGGAAGGCCGCGCCCGACTGGAGTTTGTAGTAACCGTTCACAGGCAGGTCGGTCCAAAAGCATTTCACCACAGAGCGGCTGTGTTGTTTGTCAATTGGAAATCTGCAATTTGTTGTTCCATACGGAATTATTTTTAACGATGGTGTTGAGGATGACCAGTAGCTTTCGCAT
>CAUYYY010000087.1:0-7376 GCA_963577165.1 Planctomycetota bacterium
GAGGGCATTCGGTTAAAAACGCCTTTACCCACGGGCTTACGCCCGTGGCTCGCCATTCGGAGCGATCGCTATTATATCTTCTCTGGCCGAACGACACTATTTGAACTTTTGTGACATTGTAGGGAACGTCCTCTGCGGCGTTCCGCGGCGATGGAGGGCGCTCGGAACGCCGCGGAGGGCGTTCCCTACAGGGCATCTGTGTTCAATTCGTCTCATTCGTGGTAGATTTTTCCCATGAAAGCTGCCTACATCAATCAGCCGGGTTCGCCCGAAGCGATTCAGTACGGCGATCTACCACGGCCCGAGCCGACCGGCAGCCAAGTGCTGGTCCGCGTCGGCGCGGTGTCCCTCAATCCGATCGACACGTATATCCGTAGCGGTGCGATCGCGATGCAACTGCCGCAGCCCTATATCGTCGGCTGCGATTTGGCGGGCGTGGTCGAGGCGGTCGGGCCGGATGTCACTCGGCTGAACCCGGACACGCGGGTCTGGGGCAGTAACCAAGGACTGCTCGGTCGCCAGGGCACGTTCGCCGAGTTCGCCGCGGTCGACGAGTGCTGGCTCTACGCCACGCCCGACGATGTCGACGACCAAACGGCCGCGGCCGGTTCGCTGGTCGGCATCACGGCGCACCTCGGCCTGGTTCGCGATGCTCAGCTACAAAAGGGCGAAACTCTTTTCGTCAACGGCGGCAGCGGGGGCGTCGGCTCGGCCGTCGTGCAAATGGCCAAGGCACTCGGCGCGCGGGTCATCACGACCGCCGGCAGCGACGAAAAACTGGCCGCCTGTCGCGAGCTGGGTGCCGACTTGGCTATCCATTACAAAACAGAGGACGTGCCGCAACGGGTACGTGACTTCGTGCCCGAGGGGATCGATGTCTGGTGGGAGACGGTGCGCGAGCCCAACTTCGATCGCACGATCGAACTGCTCGCCCACGGTGGTCGCATGATCGTGATGGCCGGCCGCGACGCTCGGCCCGAGTTTCCCGTCGGCCCGTTCTATGTGAAGGACTGCCGGCTGTTTGGTTTCGCCATGTTCAATGCCTCGGCCGAGGTGCAGCGCCTGGCGGCCGACGATATGAACCGCTGGCTCGCCGCGGGCACGTATCGGCCCCGCGTGGACCGCGTACTGCCGCTGGCCGAAACGGCCGCTGCCCATACGCTGCAAGAGGAAAACACGCTGCACCATGCCGGCACGCTCTCGGGCAAGATCGTGCTCGTGCCGTAGAGGGCTACTGGCTGCTTGCTATTGGCTACTCGCTACTAACAAAAGGAGCCTGTTATGTTCAAACGATCCGTGTTGGCTGCGTTGGCCATCTTCGCCGTCTGGTCCGTATGGGAGATCCTCTTGCACGGCGTCCTTCTCGGGCCTACCTACCAAGAGACGGCTGAACTCTGGCGACCGATGGAAGAGATAAAGTTGAACGTCATGCACGTGGTCCGAGCAATCGGCACGCTCGGCTTCGTACTGATCTACGTTCGCCTGATCGATCGCAAGTCGATGGCTTCGGCGCTTTGTTACGGACTGCTCATGGGCGTCATCTTCGGCATTTCGACGGGCTACGGCTCGTACAGCTACATGCCAATTCCGTATAAGCTCGCCCTGAGCTGGTTTTTCGGCGAATTGGTGCGAATGCTTGCCGGCGGCTTGCTACTGGGCCTGATCGTAAAACCATCGAGCGAACCATCCACTGACAACTAGCTTCTCGCTACTAACCACTATGATCAAACAAACGGCTCGATCTGTGCTGGCCATCTACCTGGCCTGGAATGTGTTGGAATTCGTCCTGCATGGCGTGATTCTGAAGCCGACCTACCTGGCGACGACCGAACTTTGGCGCCCGCTCGGCGAGTGGAAATATGGCGTGGGGCAAGTGGTCATGGCGGTCAGTGCAGCCGCCTTCGCGCTGCTCTACGTCCGTCTCATCGGCAACAAGTGTCTGCGAACGGCGCTCTGCTATGGGTTTCTCTTCGGCATCATGGGGGGTGCGGTTGCCGGCTACGGCACCTACAGCGCGCGACCGATCCCGCACCACGTCGCGCTGACGCTGTTCTTCGCCAAGCTCATCAAGATGACGCTCGCGAGCCTGATCGTGGGGATGATTGTGAGACCACGGGTAGCTGAGGCATGACGTCGGGGTGGCTTAGGCTCTGCCCCAGCCACCCGACGAACGCCACGTCAGTCCAGCCAGTCGCGTTCCTTGAGCCGCTGGGGGACGTACTCTTCGGTCACATAGCTGATGTCGCGGCTGATCAGCGCTTCGACTTCTAGCTTGAAGTCGTTGTCGAGCATCCGCTTGATCTCCCGTTGCCACGGTTTCTTCTTCTCGAACCAGGGATAGTTGGCAATCTGCTTGGCCCGTTTGCGGTCGTTGTCGTTCAGGGCGATCTGCACACTCGGCGAGAGCCCGCACCGCTCCAGATCGATCGAGCGAAGGCCCAGGTACTTGGCGTCCGGAATGGCCATCCGCTGCGACTCGTAGGCCAGATTGATCGAGCCCTGCTTGATCACACTGTAGATGTAATATCCCCACGGGTCGTTGTCGAGCAGGCAATAGATCGGCAGGTTCAGCTCGTTGTGCAGCCGGTTCAGCAGCCGCCGTACGCCCCGCGTTGGCTGACCGCCGCCATGTGTGAGAATGCAGTTGTGCTTCTTCCAGAACTTGTCCTCGTTGAAGCGCTGCCAGACGGTATCTTTTTCGACATGTAGAACAAACTTGGCTGTGCATGTTTTGAACTGGATCACTTCGGCTTCGACAATCGACGGGATGCCGTATCCGCCCGAGCCCATCCGCGAGCAGCTGATCTCGTCGCCCTTGTCCACCAGCACCAGATCGCCGACCATGTCCCCTTTCTTCTGAGCGTAGAGATGGAGCTCCTCGCGGAGCACATTCAACAGCACCTCGGTGTCCTCGATGACCGGGTCACACTCGCTCTGTTCGCTGAAGGTATCTTCCTTGGTGCCGTCGATCGTGTGCTTCAAGAGATAGTAGAGACCACGAATGCTGGTCGTCTTGCCCTGTTCGATCAGCTTCTTACAGCCGCTGCCGACCAGTATCGTCTGCATGTAGCTCTTGGCCTGCGACAGATTGAATAGCTGCCGCCGGTTCGTGTTCTTGCCCATCTCGAGGATGCGATTGCGAGGGCTGTACTTCACATTCGAGAGCGTACGCGACGGCACATCGACATGCGGGTCGCGGCACCGCTTGGCCGCCGTCACCACGCCATCGGCCAGAGAGACCAGATTGCCCAGCGTCCGCTTGTCACGGGCCGAGAGCTTCACTTTCGGCCGGGCTGTGCCGTTAGTCGCAGTCTTGCGTTGGAGAAGTTTTTTCTTGGACATGATTTAATTGGTCTCACGCAAAGGCACAGTAGTTGTAGGGAACGTGCCTCCGTGCCGTTCCGCGCCATCGGGTACACGCAATCTACTCCGATACGACGGAATGCCACAGAGGGCATTCCCTACAGTCATCAGTCAGGTTCTTCTTGTGTCACACGATTGATATGCCGCAAATCGTCCGCCGGGTCGACGATCAGCACACTGTCGCCGAGCTCGATCTCCTCTTCGTCGATCGGTCGGCCGCGGCTGTCGAGTTTCACATCGGCCTCGGCCGTCTTCTTTTGGGCAACTTTCAGCAGTTGCTCGTAAAGCTGGTCACGGTCGACGCTGTTGATCTCACTCACAGCCGTGGCCACTTCGCCAAGGTAACGGAGGAAGACGTTCCGCCGCTCGCCCTCGTGCCGCACACGGAGCCGCCGCCGCAGGTACATGCCCAGCTTGCGGCCGACCGACTGCAAAGCCAGCCGCAGTTCCTTTTGAATCTCGGGATACGCGGCCACCGCCTCTTTCGACTCGCTGGTAAACGGAACCCAGACGCTGGCGATATGCACCATCACGCTGACCGGCCCCTTCGGCAGCGAGCCTCGCGACTGGCTTAGCCCATAGCTCCGCCAGTTCGTGCCGAGCACGGCCTGCGTAATCACACAAGCTCCGTGCTGGAATTGCAGCGGCACACGATTGGCGTAACGCAAGACGTCCATTGTCTGGCCTTCACTGACATTGACGTTCTGCATCGCGGTGTGCAGCTTGTCGAGTTCTTTCGGTTTGAGCTTGCCGGGCGATTGCCGTGTGCCCAGGCCGGTCGCCTTCACAATCTTGTCGGCGCCTTCGGCGCCCAGGCCGTTGAACGTGTTGGCCAGAAATTGGCGGATCGTGCGGGCGTCGGTCTCTTCGATCAGTTCGATTAAGAGTTCCCGCGTGACGCTGCGGGTTGTCGACTGTCCGCCATACGCCAGGCCGACCTCCACCTGAAACGGATTGCCCCGATAGACGGCCGGCGGTCGGGTGGCGGCCGTGTAGAACTCGCCCGGCACGACCTGATGCAGCCCTTTGAGAATCAACTCCTCGCCGATCGGCGAGATGCAATCGGTCGCCGGATTGGGAATCCGCGTCTCTTGAATCGCCTGATAAAGAGAATCGGCCTCGCGCTGGCCGATCCGCGTCGTGCGGGCCCGCGTACTCAGCTTGGCAGTCTTGCAAATCCGCCGGGCGGTCGCCGAGCTGACTCGCGAAAAACTGCTGGTCATAAATTCCGAGAGCGTGGGCGCCTTGGTCTGCTTGAGCATTTCGGCCAGCCGGCCCAACTCGACACCGTACGGATGCGGCTTGATCTCTTTCGGTTCGACCGGCAACAGATCGGCCGACCGCAGGAAATCGTGAGTCTGATCCTCGGGGTCGAGGTAGTGCAATGTGACGTGCGGATTGGCGATGGCTGTCTGCTCGAGATACTCATCGACACTGCCGCGGCCGCGTTGGTAGCGGGCTTCGAGATTGATGGTCACACGGGTGCCGTGATCGGCCTCGACCCACTCGATGCCATGCTTCTCGATGTAGTTCGCGCCCTTCGCGCCGGCCGGAATGTCGACGCCCTCGCCGCGCCCGTTGAGGATCTGCGGCTTGTTCCGCTTCGTATCGATTTGGATTTCGTAGTAATGGGCCGGTTTGCGGCGTGAAACTTTCGAGATGATCTTCACCGGCTTGCCGGTCGTCTGTACGCCGTACATGCCGGCGGCGCTGATGCCGATGCCCTGTTGGCCACGGCTCTGTCGCAGTCGGTGGAACTTGCTGCCATAGAGAAGTTTGCCGAAGATTAGCGGAATCTGCTTTTTGAGGATGCCCGGGCCGTTGTCCTGCACACCGATCTTGAAACGGTTCGTCCCGGTCTGCTGGACGTGGACCCAGATCTCGGGCAGGATGCCGGCTTCTTCGCAGGCGTCGAGCGAATTGTCGACCGCCTCCTTGATCGTGGTGAGCAGCGCTTTGCGCGGATTGTCAAAGCCGAGCAGGTGGCGGTTCTTGGCGAAAAACTCGCTGACCGAGATGTCGCGCTGACTCTTGGCCATCGACTTGGCCGTGGCGCGGCGCCGCGTGGAAGGGCGGCCGTTGGTCGGTGTGCCGCTGGTCGACGGGCCGGTCGGGCCAGGGCGGGCCTGTCCGTTCGACAATGCCTGCGAAGCCACCTTCGATGCCCTTGCCTTCTTCTTTTTCTTCTTAACTTTCTTGCGTGTCGCCGTGGCCAAGGTCATCGGTTCCCTACGTTTGCACACCACAGATCGGCATTTCCACGAATAACGATTCCGCAAAACTGGGGCGAGGAGAGTTCAATATGTGAAATGTAAAACTGGGCCGATTATATCGCCTGTATGGCCTCCGTTACAGGTGGATTTCTCGGCAAGATCGGCACAATGGGCACCGTGGGAGTATCCGGCATAGAAACATACACCCGTCGTCGGTCCGCGGCCGAGATTGTTACTAGGATCTGAAAGCACCCCGGCTGCTTTCTAGTCCGACTTCCCAACACCTCTGTCTGAAGCAGCCGGGGTGCTGGAAGGTTGACCCACATTGTGTCTAGCGCGGGGACAAGCCCCGCGGCTCGCACTCTTTTCCAGGAGTTCGCTCATGCTGCGTTGCCTCGTCTTGTTTGCGGCGGCCGTACTATTTGTTGAGTTCGCCGGCCCGTCGCAGGCTAGCGCAATACATCCGCATTATGTGAATCCGTACCGACGCCCGGTCGTACGGCAGATCCGTCCGGGCGATCTGTTTTCGAACTACTACGTTGGTCCGGCCTGTTATGCCGGCGGCGTCCCGGCGCAGCTTTACACGTCGCCGCTGCCGACGCCGCCCTTTGTAGGTCACACGTATATCACTTACGAACCGCTGATGCCGCACGAGTTCATGTACCGCCACAAGCGTACGTACTCTCGCCACAACCCGGGCGAAGGTTGGACCCGTACCACGGTTCGCTATCGTTGAGTTAAGAGTCTAGGGTCGAGAGTTTGCCGGTAGAAAGCACCCCGGCTGCTTTTCAGCGAGGTTTTTCGACCCCCAAATCCGTCTGGAGCAGCCGGGGTGCTGGTAGTTTGAAACGAGAGTCTGTCCGACTGAGAAAAGGAAGCTGGCGATGTCACGGAATCGAATGGTGGCTTTTACGGTCGTGCTGCTGGCCGGCGTTGTTGCAGCGGACTTGGCCCAGGCGCACGAGCCGGTTTGTTGGCGACCGCACCGCCTGTCACAAAACTACACTTGGCATGGGCATTACTTTCATTCGGCGTGGGGCGGGCCTGTGGCGCTGGTCGTGCCGCCGACGGCGCAGATTCGGACCGATTACGGCTGGGGTGTGGGCAATACTCGCATCCGCCGCATCGATCACCAGTTCATGCGACCGTTTCCAGGCAACGTTTCGAGCAACGGAACATTTCGCGCCACCCCGCCCTGGCCGAGCGACACGACGCAGGCGGGCGTCTACTACGTACGCGGTCCGTGGTAATGACACACCTTATCGCTTTGATAGCCGCTCGCCACGGCGAGCGGTTGACCATGTGACAGACCGCCGTAACCGCCGGCTTCTGCCTGGCGGCTATAACGGATCTATTCTGCACGCGCGCAAGGTCTGCTGAAACTGGGCCTTTAGTTTTGCACTGCCCAGGTCAGGATATAGCACCTGCGTAAGTCGGATGATCTTGGCCGCCTGCTGCCGGTCGCCTCGTCGCAAGTGGATCTGAGCCTGTGCCAGTCGCGCGCGCAACCAACGTGGACTGCCACGGCGACTCTTCTGCTGAAGCGATTGCCAAGCGGCCATCGCGGCGTCGTTTTCCAAATCGGAGAGCAAACGAGCACGCGCTTCGTGATAGGTGCCCGAGAGCGGATACTGATCGATGAGCTTTTGGTACGCCTGGAGCGCGTCGTCCGCGCGACCGTCGGCGGCCAGCGCGGCGGCGCGATTGGCTGCGGCTGACCCGGGATGCTGCGACTCGTCGAGATCAGCTTTCCAAATGCGAACCTGGTCAGCCGACTCCGCGTCAGACCACCGCTCGATA
>CAUYYY010000088.1:0-7354 GCA_963577165.1 Planctomycetota bacterium
CTCCGGTCCGTTGGGCATGATGAAGATGATGCAAATGATGATGGGTATCACGCCGACCCAAGGCGGTGGCAAAGCGAAGCGAATCGCCATCGTGTATGCCAGCGGTGCGATCACTAGCGGGAAGAGTGAGTCGGGCATGTTCGGCGGAACGTCGATGGGAAGCGATACGATCGTCGCCGCACTGCGCGAGGCGGACAAGGATGAGAAGGTGGTGGCGATCGTCCTGCGGGTCAGCAGCCCGGGCGGGTCGGCGCTGGCCAGCGATCTGATCTGGCGAGAAGTCGTGCGGATCGAGAAGCCGATTGTGGTGAGCATGGGCAACATGGCAGCCAGCGGTGGGTATTACATCTCGATGGGCGCCGACAAAATATTTGCCGAGCCGGGCACGATCACCGGCTCGATTGGCGTGGTAAGCGGCAAGCTGGCCATGCGTAGATTGTTTGACAAGATCGGCATCAGCACGAGTGTGATCAGCCGTGGTGAGAACAGCGGAATGTTCAGCTCTAGCGAAAAATTTACGCCATCGGAGCGAAAGGCGATGAAGGCATTTATGGAGGATATCTATGGCCAATTCACCCAGAAGGCCGCCCAGGGTCGGAAGATGGAACTGAGCAAGCTCGAAGGTTTGGCCGGCGGGCAAATCTATACTGGGCAGCAGGCGAAGGCGAACGGTCTGGTCGACGAGTTGGGCACGCTCGATGACGCCGTGGCAGCGGCCAAGAAGATGGCGGGCGTCAAGGAGAGCGAGAAGGTCAAGTTGAAGTTGCTGCCTAAGCCGAAAAACTTTTTCGAACAGATGTTTAACCAGGACCGTGAGGAGACGTCGATACGGTTGTTGCTTGGCGAGAAAGCACACGGTTGGTTGCGTCCGCTGGCCGAGATCGAAGTGCTCGAGCGGGTATTCCGCGACCGCGTGGCGACGATTGTTCCGTATTGGTTGGTGATTGAGTGATTGTTAGTAGCAAGTAGCCAGTAGAGAGTAGCAAGTAAGCGGTTGATGGGGATTCAATGGTGCTGGGCGTGGATGCGGCCGTCGGAGACGGATCGGGCAACGACGTCGGCAAACTCGCTGGGTTGGGCTAGATCAGAGGGCAGCACGACCGGAGCGTAGCGACAGGAAGTGCCGATGGAATTCGGAATGCGGAGTGTGGAATTCGGAATATCCGTTTTGCTTTGCTCAAATGGTGATTCGACCAACACGCGCAATCGTTGTCCAAGGAGGGTGCGAAAGTAGCGGTCGCGGAGTTCGCTTTCGAGTTGGGCTAGGTGCGCGGAGCGTTGTTGCTTGAGAGGCTTGGGAAGTTGGCCAGGCAGGTTGGCCGCCGGAGTGCCACGGCGGGCACTGAACGGGAAAATGTGAATCTTCGAGAATCCGACCTGCCGGGCCACGTTGCATGTCTCTTCGAATTCTTCGTCCGTCTCGCCGGGAAAGCCGACGATGATGTCGGTCGTGATGGCGGGCCGATCGAGCGCCGCGCCGACCATGTCGCAGCGGTCGATGAACCGGCAGCTGCCCCAGCGGCGTCGCATCCGCCGCAGCACCGAGTCGCTGCCGCTCTGCATCGAAATGTGCAGGTGTGGGCAAACTCGATCGCCGTGCTCGGCCATCACGGCGATCAGTTCGCGGGTCACCTCGGTCGCCTCGATGCTGGAGAGTCGCAGGCGAAAGTCGCCCGGCAGGCAGACGATCATGCGCACCAGGTGCGACAGGCGGGTCCACTCGCTTTTCGGCCGGTGGCGGTTGAAATCGACGCCGTAGTGGCCGAGGTGGATGCCGGTCAGCACAATTTCGCGATAGCCGTTGTCGACCAGCCGCCGCACTTCGCTGAGAATGTGATCGGTTGGTCGGCTGGTCATTCCGGGCCGCACGTGCGGGATGATGCAAAAACTGCATCGCAAGAGGCAGCCGTCCTGCACCTTGACATAAGCGCGGTGCCGCGTACCGAAGCTGGAGATGCCGGTCGGTATGTCGATCACGCCAAAGCGGCCGAGCAGATCGGGCAGCTCGCGCCGGTCGGTGATGACTTCCGTCACGCCGGGGAGCGAGCGCACCTGGTCGGGCGCGCGAGCGGCGTAGCAGCCCATCACGACGATGCGGCTGCCGGGGTTGTGCCGAGCCAGGTTGCGAATCAGTTTACGGCTTTTGGCATCGCCTTCGGAGGTGACCGTGCAGGTGTTGACAATGCACAGGTCGGCCGGTTCGTTGTCGCCCGCATCCTGATAGCCGATGCCGAGCAGCCCCTGGCGGACGAATTCGGTTTCGTATTGGTTGACCTTGCAGCCGAGCGTGAGGGCTTTGAGTTTTGGAGGGGACATGAGGAAGGTGGAATGGGGAAAGAATGCGAGGTCAGTCGTTTCTTTGAGATTTCAGTCTCTTGATCGATGTGACGGTGATTTTCAAGGCCCCGTAAAAATTCTTTTTGTGTTTTTCGCGGCTATCTTCCGTTGGTAGCGGCCAGGCTCTGCGGCGTCGGTGGCCGAAGACCAGCGGGATGAACCCGATGGCGGCCAGCAGCCAACTTGCCGGCTCGGGCACGGCGCTATCGATCCAATTCTTGAACGCCGACACGTGGGTATCGAGTCCGAACTCACCGAAGCTGCTGTTCGGGGTGAGCCCGCCGCCATAGATGTCGGAGGTAAACGACTGCTCCTCGTCCACGATACATGCGAGTGCACACCCGCAATCAGGGTGCCGATGAACGTGGGTCTGCCCGAGTCGCCTTTGGCTATGTCCACCTCCAGGTTCATTCCCAGCCCGGTGTCGGCGGGATAGTTGTAATGAACCTCGAAGGCATCTTGCGCGGCCAGACCATTGTCGAAATCCCACACGAGCATCGTATCCTGTGGGCCTTGGAAGATGATCCCCTCCTGGTTCGGCCCGACCGCGGCCACAACGTTACCCAGGTCTTCGATGCGGTTGGACCCCGTCCGCAGTTTGCCGTCGGGAGCAATACTCGCTCCGCCATTGCCATTACCGGTCCGGCCGTAGCCGGCCGTGGAGAGGATTAGATCCAGTTCGTTGCTGTCACGGTAGAGGTCGTGGCGCTGAGCGTCCTCAGGGGCCGCCTTGGGCAGCTTGATCACACCGATGTCGTACCCGCTGCTGGCGTCGCTTGGGTCAAACTGCTGGCGGGTGACAAAATCAGTCGTGGCGAAAATGCGGTTGCCGTCGGCCACCGGCAGATTGTTGATGGGGTTGAGCGCCCCACCGCCCTCGAAATTGATCACACCGTTTTGTGTCGGCATAGTAAACACCACACGAATTTGTTGGGCGTACGCTCCCCCCGTAAGGCGAAGACAGTGAGCGGCAGTGAGAATGTGTTGGCCGTCGCTAAGCAGTGTGCCGGTGCAGGTGGGATCGGTGTCTGTCTTGGGGAACCACAGCAACTCAGTGCCGTAGGCGATGTCCAGCCGTACGACACCAGTTAACACGCCGCCCGCCTGGTCGACAATGTATTGCGGGTCGTTATGACCGTTAGCGGCGGTGTCGGAGACAACGATCGCCGACACACTGGCAACGAACAGGTTGAGCGCGGTGGCGGTCGCGGCCAGCATAACCAGTGCGTGACGGGGCAAATCCATGATATCGTCATTTGTCCAGAAATCGCGAGGAGATCGTTGCCAGTCAGTATATCACTCTGTGGGCGGTATTCAACAAAAAACCTCTACTAAAATAGAGAGATTCTTCGGTACGATCCCGCCGATCAGCGGTGCCGGGTAACTTTCAACCAAACTCGACGAACAAGGACAAACGAATTCGGTTCTCGCCCGGTTAAGAGCGCCGCGGGCAGCACGGACAACGGTTCGTGATCGGTGTGTCCTCTTTCGTCATTCGTCAAGAAAATTTCAGATTTCGTCATTTCCCTTGTTTGACCATTCGAGAAGACGCCCAATTTCAAACACCACTGGGGTCCCCCTATAAGGCGCGTTTGAAAACAGGTGCGTTTTCAAACAGGGATGAATCGCGAGAATCAACTCGGTGGAAAGTCAGAGAGAGAAAAATAGCCGCCGTGCTACGCACGGCCGGTAAGCGGTCGTTGCCGCGGCAACATGCCCTTTTAGCATCGGCGGCCACGCCGATCTTCTTGTGACGACGTTCGTGAATAATCCTCGTCTAGCGAGGTGTTCCGCCGCCGTCGGCTTGTTGTTCGTGATCGGCCGGGGTGGCCCGTGACTGCTGGTCGTACCAGCTGCGCCAGGCGATCGTTTGTCGATCGAGGCTCACCGCTTGTCCCCGGCTGTCGGTCGCGAAGTCTTGACCGTTGATCTGAGCCAGGCTTTGCAGGGCGGCACGTCGCACACCAAACCGGTCGTCGAGCAGCGAAAGCAGCGCCTGTGTAAACGACGGCCGGCCCGCTTCGCCTGTCACCCACATTTCTCCCATGGCTCCCGTTTCTCCCATGGCCTCAGCCGCGCGGCGTCGCACATTGAAATCCATGTCGTGTGCCAACCGCTCGAGCGCCGCGGCGCCATGTTCGAATCCCAACATCGAGAGCGTACGCCCTGTGGCCAGTCGGGTCGACGCATCGCGACTGGCCAGCAATCGGTCGAGCGGTAGCGGGTTTTCCATCGGTCCACAGACTGCCAGTGCATGGGCCGCGGCGCGAACCACGTTCGCATCTTGATCGCCGAGCGCGGCGACCAGCGCCGCTTGGTGCTGAGGGTCGCCATGTGCGGCTAATAGCTCGCACGCACGCTGCCGAACATCGGCCGTCGGATGACTTAGCCCGGCATAGTGCAAGCGGATCGCCGGTTCTCGTACATCGTCCACCAGCGCCTGTTGCACCGCTTGCCAAACCAATGTGTCGGCCTCGGTGGTCGTCAGCGCGACCAGCCGCATGAGCGCCAAGCGAGAAAACGGCCGGTTGGTGTGTTCATCGGCCAACTTCTGGGCAGCCAGACGCCGCAGGCGAACCTCGTTCGACTCGAACTGTACGAGCAGCTCGAACATCGGGTCGACTTGAGGCAGCACTTTGTGAAAGATCTCCTCAGGCAATTCGACGCCCGACGCCTCGACGATCGCATCGAGCGCGGCGACCAGCGACGGACCGACCTCAATCAGAGCGGCCAACTGTTTCTGGCGGTCGGCCGACGTCTCGGAAGTAGCAGCCGCGGGCGCCGAAGAATCGAGGAGACGTTTTAGCCGAACATGCACCTGGCGAAGCACGGCTTCAGAATCCGGCCCCTTTGCTGCAACAGCCGTTGCAGGCGGATGCTCTACGAAGACGTCCTCAAAATCGGCTTGCCACTGGCGGTGGAGTTCATCCAACTGCTCTTTGCGCTCGGCCAGATCGCCGGCGGCACGAAAGCGGGCGGCTGCCGACCACTGCCGAGAGAGCACCGAGGCGGCCGTCTTGCGGACGGTGAAACTTGGACTTTCCAGCGCGTCGAGCAACACGGGTCCGGACTTCGGCAGCGGCCATTTTTCCAAGGTGGAGACCATCTGCTGAGCCACCTGCGAGCTCTTGTCGTAGAGCAGCATTCGGGCAGCGGCAACGGCCGGGCGACTCGTATCCTCGCTCAATGCGGCGGCAACCGCACGCCGCACTTGCCAGGCGTCGTCCGTCGCACGGGCGACGACCCGCCGCCGAGCTCCCAGCGCTGCGAGCGCCGTGGCGGCAGCGGCTCGCATTTTGACGTCATCACGTTGCAAAACCTGTTCGAGAAGTTCGATCGTTCCGCCTTCGTCTTGCTTGGCGTCGCCCAACTGGCCCAAACCAGCCACCGCCGCCAAGCGAACTTGAGCGTAATGATCGTCGAGCGCCCGCTCGATAATCTCCAATGCCTCGGAGGCTCTCCGCGCAGCGATCAAGTCGATCGCCGCCGCGCGAACTTCCGGACGGTTGTCGCCCGCTAGGTCGAGCACTTCTTGCGGCAGCCGGCACCGGGCCTGACGCGGCCAGGCGCGCAATGTTGTCAACAGAACCTGCGAGGCTGGCGATTGAAGTGCTTCGACAAGCAGCGGATCCGCCTCGTCCAATCCTTGCCGGATCAGTGATCCGATCAGCTCGGCATGAAGATCGGGCAGCGGCGTTTTCTCTGCGCGGCCCGGAACGTCACCATATTGCTCCGTGAGTGATTTGAGCTGGCTCGTCGCCACCGAACTTTCGACCTCGCCCAACGCTTCGGCCGCCGCTTGTCGCAACGGCAAGCCCAACTGGGGATGACGGACCGTATCGCCCAGCCGCTCGACGAGCTTTTGAGAATTTGAATCGGTAACCGAGCCGGTTCGGGCCAGAGCGATCGCCGCATTGCCAGCAACCACCGGGCTGGCGTGATCCAAGAAGCGGGCGAACCGAGGCCGCGCGGCGACGGGCCGCGATAGTAAATCTTCAATCGCCGCATGTCGCCATCGAGGCTGTCGCCGGCCACGAGCGTCTTCCCCAAGACGAACGCGATGGACCCAGTCGGCTCGCTCCAGCACTGCCACGGCTGCCGTCGACTGAACTGATGTCGACTGAACTGGGGCTTCGCTGTCGCCCGTTATTGTGTTGGATGCAGCGCCCGCAGCCGAACCATTGGCGTCGGTAGCATTGGATTTGGCGGTCGGATCGCTGTCGCCGAGTCCTGGTGGAAGAAATCGACAGCCGGCCAGAAGCAAAAACGTCATGCCAATCGCTGCAGACCAGGGGATCCGTGACCACCGTCGCGTTTTCAGATCGTCCATGATTTGGCAACTCCCTTTGCCTTCGGTATGTGAGAACATTTGACGTATCACCGTATCACTCGGAGGCTAATACGTCATCCTCGTCTGCTTGGTCTGTTTCGTCCGGAGCGGCCGTGTCCGGCGTTTCCTCGGCCGTCGCACGCGCCTTACGCAGAGCCGATTCCATCGCTTGGCAGACTCGGTCTAACTCAAGAACTAAATCGGCATCTTCCTTGTATTGATCATCGAGAGCCTTGCGAGCCGTCTTAATCTGTTTCAGCAACTGCTCGGCCAAGTCTTTGTGTGTGTCATCCGCGGCGATTCGTACCACCTGCAACGCGTCGCCAGCGCAATCCAATCGGTCGGCCAACTCGCGGCGGGGAAACACCGTTTCGACCTCTACCTTGGGCTCAGTACGCGGGGTGTCCCGATCGCGCTGGCCTGGCCGTCCTCCAGGTCGGCCGCGACGATCCGTGACACCTTGTCCCCGACCGGGTCCTCCTCCGAACATACCCATCATATCCATTTCCATTCCGAGGCCTGATCCGCCGCGTGCGGTTCGCCCCCTGCGGAGCGGTCCGCCACTTAACATGTTCTGTGAGCCGATTTCGTTTTCCTCCTGGCAGGAGAATACGGCAAAATCACCCAACTGGCCAACCAATGTCGAGGCGATCTCTTTTGGCGTTTCGTCGTATCGGAGTTGGGCCC
>CAUYYY010000089.1:0-7344 GCA_963577165.1 Planctomycetota bacterium
ACCGAGGCAAGCAAACACCAGCCCGCCGGCCAGACCCTCCCACGTTTTTCCTGGGCTCAAACGCGGCGTCATTTTGTGGCGCCCGATTAGGCGACCGACGGTGTACGCTCCAATGTCTCCCATTTTGACCACCGCCACGAGCGACAGCATGGCGACCATGCCCCAACGGCCACCCGCCGACTCCGCATCACCATTGAGCAGTCGCAGTTGGATCAAAAAACTCATCAACAACCCGGCATAGACAATCGTCAGAACCGCGAGCGCCAAGCGGGCGGTCGCTTTTCCTGGTTTGTCGTAGCTGCGCATCTCGTAATGGCACATCTCCACCAGCAGCACCGCCAGCACACCAGCCATCATGCCCACGAGCGGCCCACCCCAGGGACCCATCGGACAGTCGGCGGCCACCTCGGGCAAGACGACCGAAATCCCCGCTCCGCCCACCGTGGCCACGACGCCCAAGTAGGTTGCCGACGCGACCGGCGTGTTGCCATGTGCCGACAACAGTGATAACAGCTCGCCAGCAGCCGCAACACTCAGCACGATCGCCAGCGGAAGCAGCACGACGCCGGGCGTCGCCGCGCAATCATCCCACCAACACAGGCCCACACGGACCGCGATCAGCAGCACACCCAAGCTAAGTCGCCAACGCAGCATAGCCGTCCCCAAACCAAAATCTCTCTCTTCAACTTTTTCACTCTTCAACTCTTGCACTTTTCGACTCTTAACACTCTTTGACTCTTCGACTTCTTCCCCGCCTTACGTCTCCAAACCGCCGAACCGCCGTTCACGTGCGGCATAGTCACGCAGCGCCTGGTGCAGATTCGTTTCCGCAAACTCCGGCCAGCAAAGCTCCGTGACCCAAATTTCCGCATAGCTAATCTGCCACAGCAGAAAATTGCTGATCCGCATCTCGCCTGCGGTACGAATCAGCAGATCGGGATCGGGCATGCCCGCCGTGTAGAGGTGCTCGTCGATTGTCTCCTCTTCGATATCGCTCCAGTCCATCTCGGCCAACTCGATTTTCTCTCCGATCCGCCGCACCGCGTCGGTGATCTCCCGCCGGCTACCATAGTTGATCGCCAGACAGAGGCACGTGCCCGTGTTCTCGGCACTCATGGCAATCGTCTTATCCAGCTCGTCGAGCACCTGCTGCGGAATATCGTCGCGACGGCCAATCGTCCGCACCCGCAGATTGTTGTCCATGATCGTCTTTCGTTCCTCGATCATGTATTGTTCGAGCAGGTGCATCAGGAAATCGAGTTCCGTCTGTGGACGCTTCCAGTTCTCGCTCGAAAGACAGTACAGCGTCAATTGCTCGAAGCCCAATCGGGCACATTCCTCGGTGACGCGCCTGACGGTCGCCACGCCACGGCGGTGTCCCTCGATCCGGGGCAATGCCTGGCGCTGAGCCCAACGACCATTGCCGTCCATGATGATGGCAATGTGCCGGGGTAGATTCATGGAAGACGCGTCGAAAGGTTCATCAGCCGACATCGATCGTCCTCAGCTTGTGCCCGTGCTACTGAGCGGCTGACGAGCCAAAATCGTTTGATCACGATCGGGTCCGACCGAGACAATGTCCACCGGCCGACCCACGAGCTGGCTGATCCGCTCCAGATAATCGCGTGCCCTCTCGGGCAGGTCTTCCATCGCCCGCGCGTCGGTGATCGGCGTTTGCCAGCCCGGTAGCGTCTCATAGACCGGCTTCACTCGCCGCAGATCATCGACGTGGCTCGGCAAGGTTGAGAGCCGCTGGCCGTCGAGTTCGTACGCCGTGCATATCTGAATCTCGGGCAACTTGCTCAGCACATCCAACAGCATGACCGACAGGGCATCGACTCCACTGAGCCGCGCCGTGTACCGCACGGCCACCGCGTCAAACCATCCGCACCGTCGCGGACGCTTTGTGACCGTGCCATATTCGTTGCCCAGATCGCGCAGATGCTGTCCCGTGTCGTTGTCTTGTTCGGTCGGAAACGGGCCGCCGCCCACGCGGCTGGTGTACGCCTTGGCCACCCCCACCACGCGATCGATGTATCGCCCCGGGACACCCGCCCCGGCCGATACACCCACGCCCGAACTGTTGCTGCTCGTGACAAAAGGATAAGTGCCGTGATCGACGTCCAGCAACGACCCTTGCGCGCCTTCGAACAGAATCCGCTGCCCCGCCTCGGCCGCATTTAACAGTGTCTCGGTCGTGTCGGCGACAAGCCCACGCAGCCGCTTGGCGAAGTCTTGATAGTTGGAGATGATCCGTGCGGCGTCGAGTTCCTCGTGGTTACCGCCCATGCTCGCCAGCACACTATTCTTCGCATCGCAAATATACCGTACCCGATCGGCAAACGTATCTCGCAGCATGTCGCCCAGCCGGATCGCGTACGATCGCCCCACCTTATCTCGATAACAGGGGCCGATGCCGCGCTGCGTCGTTCCGATGTTTTCACCGTCCGAGGTGCTCACATCGAGCGCCCGATCTTCAGCAAAATGCCACGGAAAGACGATATGGGCCCGGTCACTGATCAAGAGCTTGCCGCACTCAGTCACACCCTGTTTGGCCAGACCGTCTAGTTCGTCGAGCAGTTTCGCCGGGTTGATGACCACGCCACCGGTGATAACGCACGTCACGCCAGAGGTGAGAATCCCACTCGGCAGCAGCGACAGCTTGAACGTCTGACCGTCTCGCACGACGGTGTGTCCGGCGTTCGCGCCGCCCTGATAGCGCACGACGAAATCATGTTCGAGGGTGAGCAGATCGACGATCTTGCCCTTCGCCTCATCACCCCATTGCAGACCGACAATACATGTACCAGGCACGAACAGCCGTTCCCTTCTGTTCTAAAAGAATATCGACACAGAGATAAGATATCCGTCCAAACCCGTCAGTCTAGGCCAGCCATGGCGCCGTGACAAGGATACGACGAATCGCCTCGGTGCTACGTTGTTCGCCGCCAGGCGGAAGCCGGCGGTTGTTGGTATGATAAACTGCCGGCTTTCGCCTGGCGGCGAACAACGGCAGAAAGCACCGGAACTCTATCCGGACGCCATCCTAACGGCAAACAACCACTCGACCAACGAGGAAAAGCGAACAACCGACTTTGACCCGCCCGGGCAAGTACCGCTACACTGTTAGCGGCTTGTGGGATTTGAAAGCATACCGCTCCGCGACTCTTCAACTCTTTAACTCTTCAACTCCTTCCCCTCCCTTAGCTCGCCGTGTCCATTAGCTCCGAAACTCGCAACGCCTTTCCATATCTCGCCATCGCCGCCTGCCTGGCGGCGCTGGCATACGCCCTTTCGTTTGGCTCGCTGGGTACGGCCGATTTCACGTTTGTCAACGAGACGGAATTGCAAAGCATCGATCCGGCATTGGTAACCGGCCAGCCGGAAGGACGCGTTATCAATGCCTTGTTCGAGGGCTTGTACCGCGAAGATCCGAAGACGCTCGAAGCGATCTCGGCGATCGCCAAGCGCCACGACCTTTCCGATGACCAGAAGACTTATACCTTTCACTTGCGATCTGGCTGCCGCTGGAGTAACGGAGAGCCGATCACGGCGCACGATTTCCACTGGTCCTGGCGGCGTTTTCTTCACCCGGAGACGGCGGCTCAGTATGCCTATCAGCTCTATTACGTCAAGAACGCGAAGCAGTACAACACGGCGCTGGTCGAGCCGGGCGATCGGGTTGAGGTCGAACTCGACGACCGACCGCCGCACCCGAGCGGCCAACGCCAACTTTTTCCGCGCGGAACCGTTCGGCGCGGCAAGCTGATCGCCATCAAAAAGCCGCCGGTGCCGCAGCTTGCGGACGATATATCCGACGACGAGCGAGCCAAAGCGGAAGCCCCTTGGCGCAAACGGTGGGTTTATCACGTCGACCTCGACGGCCGCGAACATCGGTTCGCCAAAGGTGACATCCAAGGTGCCACGAAATGTCTCCACGTGCTCCTCGACTTCTCCGAGGTGGGCGTACGGGTTTTGGATGACCACACACTGCGTGCCGAGTTGGAAAACCCGACGCCCTATTTTCCGCAGCTCATGGCCTTCTATCCCCTGCACCTGGTGAATCGTGCCTGCGTAGAACAATACGGCGCGCCAGCTTGGACCAAGGCAGCCAACATTGTCACCAACGGACCTTATCAACTCGAGTTCCGCCGCATTCGTGACCGGATTCGCTTGGTGAAGAATCCGCACTATTGGAACGCAGACCGGGTGCAAATCGACACGATCGATGCGCTGGCGATCAACTCGCGACTCACCGCTCTGAACATGTACCTCAACGGCCAGGTTGACTGGATCACTGTTGTGCCCGACTCGGTCGTGCCGATCTTTAAGGACCGCCAGGATTACAGTAGTGAACCCTATCTGACAACCTATTTCTATCGTATCAACGTAACTCGCGATCCCTGCCAAGATAAACTGGTCCGTCAGGCGCTCAACGCAGCGATCGACAAGCGAGAGATCTGCGAGGCGATCATGCGGGCAGGACAGGTCCCCGCCCGCTCGTTCGTGCCTCCCGGCATGATCGGTTATGAGTCGGCGTTGTGTGGCCAGTACGACGTCGACGAGGCCCGCCTTCTTCTGACCCAGGCCGGATTCCCCGGCGGACGCGGCCTGCCCACGATCGAAATCTTGTTCAACACCGACGAATCGCATCGGACGATCGCTGAAAAGATACAGAATGACTGGAAGAAACACCTCGGCATCGATGTCGAACTCAAGAACCAAGAGTGGGGCGTTTTTATCGATGCCCAGCGCAACCTCGATTATGGCATCTGTCGCGCTGGCTGGGGCGCCGACTACGCCGACCCGAATACATTCTTGGATCTGTTTGTTACTGGCGGTGAGAACAACGAAACCGGCTGGGGCAATCGCCGCTACGACGAGTTGATCCAACTCGCACAGAGCCAAATCGATCCGAAAGAAAGAATGCGCACGCTTCGCGAAGCGGAACGAATCCTCATGGACGAACAACCGATCATACCGATCTACTTCTATGTCTCGCGAAATCTTGTGCGCCCCTATGTCAAAGGATTCTTTGCCAACAGCCGCGACACGCATCCGCTCCTCAACCTCAGCATTGATGAGGATGAGAAAACGATCTTTTTCGGTAAATAAAATGGCAAACTAAGAACAGATTAGAACCGCAGATGAACGCAGGTGAAAAAATATTAAACGCAGAGGACGCGGGGGCGCAGAGGTGCGCAGAGAAAGGTTTTTTCTAATGGGTGGTTTTCTTAACAATATATTTCTCTGCGATTCCTCTCCGTCTCCGCGAACTCTGCGCTGATCGTTTCTGGTTTTCCGTATCTTTCGATGGCTTTTCAAAAATCACGAAATCAGACAAAAAAAGAAACGCCCGCGAATTACGCGAATCAGCGCGAATGAAAACATGATGAGATTGTTTTATTATTCGCGCTGATTCGCGTAATTCGCGGGCTATCTTCCTTGGGTTGCGGCCGGTGGCCGCGCTAGGTTCATCTGCGGTTCCATTCTTTCAATTTGCGTTAAACAAGGCGGAAGCTAAGTGACCATCTTCCTTCTCAAGCGACTTGCCTGGATGGCCCTGACGCTGTGGATCGTTTACACGGTTTCGTTTTTTCTCATGCGCAGTGTGCCCGGTGGGCCGCTCGACGGCGAACGAAATCTCTCGCCCGAGATCGAGGCCAACATCCGCGCTCATTATAATTTCGATGCGCCTCTCAGCGAGCAATATCTTGACCATCTCAGTAAGATTCTCCGCTTCGACTTTGGCCCGAGTTACAAACTCATGGACTTTACGGTCAACGAGATCATTGCCCAGGGCTTTCCCGTCTCGGCCTCGCTCGGCATCTTCGCGATGGTGTTCGCGCTATCACTCGGGCTAACCGCCGGCATCGTTTCGGCTCTTTGGCGACAATCGGTGTTCGATATCGCGTTGATGTCGCTGGCCACCGTCGGCATCGCCGTGCCCAACTTTGTGCTCGCCTCGCTGGCGATCGTTGTTTTTGTTTTCTATTTCAATCTGCTGCCGGCGGCCGGCTGGGGCTCGCTGGAGCAACTTATTCTTCCCGCCCTCTGTCTGGGAGCACCCTTCGCAGCTTACATTGCCCGCCTCACACGGACCGGCATGCTCGAAGTGTTGTCATCAGATTACATTCGCACAGCCGAGGCGAAGGGGCTGCGGCGGCATCGCGTCGTGTTGCGACACGCGCTGCGTGGCGCCTTGTTGCCGGTCGTTTCGTATCTCGGGCCCGCCACGGCCGGCATCCTCACCGGTTCGTTAGTGTTGGAAAAAATCTTCGCCATTCCCGGCATGGGCAGTCACTTTATTGAAGCCGCCATTCAACGTGACTACACGCTTGCCATGGGCATGGTGCTGGTCTATACGGCCCTGCTCTACACGATGAATCTGTTGGTTGATATTTCTTACGCGATCCTCGATCCCCGGGTAAAACTCAACTGACAGCCATTCACGATTCAGCAGATAATAGGCAGACTCGTTTTTAAGGAGCCACGGACTGAGCACGAATGAAACACTGATAAAAGAAGAGAACGACAGATGAACGCGAATAAAAGCAGATTTTCTGGTTCCCAAGCAGGGTTTGGACGCGAGGAAAGATTGACATTAAGCGTATCGTATATAATCGGCAATAGATCATCCTCAGCGGGCTCCAACTTTGTCCGCGTTGATCTGCGTCCATCTGCGGTTCCTTTTTCATCCGTGTTCCATCCGTGGCTAAGTAATTCCCGTCAGCGGTTACGTGAAACCTAATGTCTGAGAGTTCCGTAATGAATCCTGAATCGCCCTTGTTGGTGTCCGAGGTGCCGTTGCAATATCGCGCCTTGAGCACGGGCGCGGTGGTCAGCTTGGTACTCGGCCTGTCGTCGGGAATCATGGTCCCGATTGCGCTATCGAATCCTTCGATGTGTATTGTGATGGGCGCGCTGCCGCTTACTGGTTTAATCGTCGGTGCCGTCGCACTGAAAAACGTACGGCAAATGTCGGACATCCTGACCGGTCGCCTGTTGGCGCTGGCCGGCATGGTTCTCTCGGCCCTGTTTTTGACCGGTGGGCTGGCGCTGGCCAGCTATGTCTACGCAACCGAGGCACCGGACGGTTATGATCGGATTGGGTTTTCTGACTTGCGCTGCGACGACGACCAGCGTCGGGCCGGTCACGTGGTGCCTCCCGATCTGATGAAATACGATGGCCAGAAAGTGTTTATCAAGGGTTATATGCGTCCGTCATCCACCCGATTTCAACTCGCCCAGTTCCTATTGGTCCGGGACAACAACGAATGTTGTTTTGGCAAAAACGACCCGGCCTATTACGATCGTGTTCAGGTAACGTTGCAAGACAAGCTG
>CAUYYY010000090.1:0-7323 GCA_963577165.1 Planctomycetota bacterium
CCCGCGCTGGGGGTTCGCGATTCGAGCACGCCGACGATAACGTAGACATCACTCTCGACGCGAAGGATTTTTTCCAGCGGATTCTCCACGGGGAAGAGAATGTCGGCGACTTCCGCTGCTATGACGCAGTAGTTCTTTTCGGCCATTTGATCGGCATCGGTAAGAAACCGGCCACGGTGTACGACGAGTTGATTGGCCTCGGCGTATTCCGGTGTGCAGCCGACGATCAGCCCATCGACGCGGCGGTTGGCAAAACGAAATTGGCGACGCAATTCGCGGATCGGCAGCACGTGCTCGATGGTGGGAATGGTGGACTCAATCCGATCGCGATCGGCACGGGTGATGCCGTAGTTGATCTGATCGCGGTGATGTCCTTGCGACTCGGTGGTCGGCTTAATCGTACGAACGATAATATTCTTTGCGCCGAGGCTGGCGATTTGCTCTTGCGCCTTGACGCTGATCCCTTCGCCCAGCGCCAGCAGCCAGATGACGCTGGCCACGCCGACAAAGATGCCGAGCACGGTGAGCGCTGCCCGCAACGGGTGCAGCGCCATGCTCTTGATCCCCAACGACCATATTCTGAAACCGGGCAGCGATTTGAGACCGGGTAGATTCATCGGCGCCTGTCCGATTGGATCTGTCCGTCCTTGAGGACAATCGATCGCTTGGTGCTCTGGGCGACGTCATTTTCGTGGGTAACGAGGAGGACGGTTCGCCCCTGTTCGTTGAGTTCGCCCAGCAGCGCCAAGATCTCTGCCGCCGTGGCCGAGTCGAGGTTACCGGTCGGTTCGTCGGCCAGGATAAAGCGTGGGTCGTTGGCCAGGCTGCGGGCAATGGCTACGCGTTGTTGTTGTCCGCCGGAGAGTTCCGCGGGCCGATGGTTGAGCCGATCGCCGAGGCCCACCATGTCGGCCAGTTCGCCGCACCGCTGGCGGACTTGGGGGGTGATTCGGCCCAGATAAAAAAGCGGAACCTCGATGTTTTCGAGGACCGTGAGCTGGGGAATCAGGTTATACGATTGGAAGATGAACCCGATGTGCGACGCACGGGTTTCGGACAACTCGTCGTCATCCATCTGAGAGACGTCTTGATCGGCGAGCAGAAATCGGCCGGCAGTGGGCCGATCGAGACAGCCGAGCAGATTGAGCAACGTGCTCTTGCCCGAGCCGGACGGACCCATGATCGAGATGTAATCGCCCTCGGGCACTTGGAAGGTGACGCCGCGGAGCGCGCGAATGGTTTCGCCACTCAGGACATAGTCCTTGCGGAGATCACGGATGTCGGCGGCCAGTTTCATTTGCCGGTTCCGGTGGCGGCTGGGGGCCCGGCTCCGGCAGCGGCCGTTTTGCCTGGAGGGACGGTTTTGGCGATCGGCGCCGCGGTCTTTTCTCCGATCTTTTTCTCGGCATTTTGCTCGGCAATCGGTACCCGGGTATTTTCTGGCGACTTGGCCTGCTCGCCGTCCGACGCCGGCTCGTCCTCATCAAGCCGGGGCTGTTTCTCATCAAGCTCGGGCAGATCGACCCGATCGAAGAACCGCCGAGGGTTGAGCGAGACGACTTCGCCCGGCTCGATACCTTCCTCGATTAAGACAAACTTGTCGTTGGTGATGCCGGGTTTTATCTTGCGAAGTTCTGGTTGGTTTGGGTTGACGATACAGAAATGATCCTCGCCGTGAGCATACAGGGCCTGCACCGGCATCTGAAGCTCGTCGGTCAGTCGCTGACTCTCGATGGTAACATAAGCCGAGAGTCCCGTGCGGAGCCGCTCATCGGGCTGGTCAATGGCAACCTCGACCGTGAATTCCTTGACACCGCCCGAGTACCATCGCGCGCGATCGCTGTATTGAGAAACGGTCCGTACGGTGCCCGACAGAACCACATCGCGCAGTCCGACGACTTTGATCTTGGCTCTCATGCCGAGCTTGATACGGTCGATGACCGATTCGTTGACCTTTAATCGTACCTGTAGCTGCGAAGAATCGGGTAATTGGATGAGGACTTGACGTTCGTGGACTTCACGGCCTTCGGCGATCATGTCCTCATTTCGAGAATTGCCCCCGCGATCTTGGTTGGCGTATTTGATCACGCCCGGAGCCGGCGCGGTAATGATACACTTGGTGATTTGTTCCTTTAATTCAACGAGTTTTTCGGTTTCAAAATTGACACCGGCCTTGGCGGCGTCCAGTTTGGCTTTGCTGGTATCGATCGCGCTTTTGAGGTCTATGATTTTCTTCTTGCTGGTAAATTTTTCGAGCACATCGCTTTTCATTTCTGCCATCTCCTTTTCTCGCTGCGCGGTCAAGACGGCAAGAACGTCGGCATCATATTGCTGTTTCGAAATAACCCCTTTATTGTAAGCCTTCTTGCTATATTCTTTATACTCTTTAGCCCGCGCCAAGTTTTCATCTGCTTTTAAAGACGCAATCTGGATCGTCTTCCGCTCTTGTTCGAGCGTTCCTTCTCGGTATTCCTGTAGAGCGATCAGAGAAGTTTCATGCTTATTCTCCGCTTCGGTCAGGGCCGCAGCCTTGGTGTTGATTTGGATCTGCTGCTTGATCAACTCTTGTTCGAGCTCTGCTGAGTCGAGTCGAATGAGGAAGTCGCCCTTTTCGACTCGTGTACCTTCGGGTATGAGTTCGAGGATTTTTACCCCACCGCGACCGCCACGTGACGAGACTTCGCAGCGGATATTAACATTGTCGGCACTCTCGATCTCGCCCCGCTCGGCGACTTCGAGCACAAACTCACCTCGCTCGACCGTGTGAACCAAGACGTCGTCGGTCGGTTGTGCATCTGAGCGAATCAGCCACAGCGCCCCGCCACCGGTGGCGGCGACGAGGATCGCCAGGCCCGAGAGTACGCCCAGCGCAGAACCACCGGTTCGCCGTAACGAGGGGGCGCCCGATGACACGATAATAGGATCGGCATTCCGACTCATGGCGACTGAGCCCATGCAAAAGGGATCGACAGGCGAGACAGGTTAATAATCAGTTTGGGTCGCCAGCCGTGGCGTCATGCTTCCGGTGGGCGTGCGAAGTGGACGGGCTCCCACTATTATAGTCGTATCGCCCACAGATTTCACGTGGCGAAAAGGGGCGTCTGGCAAATAACGGCACGATACCAGCACCCCGGCTGCTAATGAAAAAGCCACAAAACCTGTCGTGACAAAGCAGCCGGGGTGCTAACCCGTTTATTGATGGGCCCTTTGTGCAACCGTGACCGGTGGCAGGCGAAGCACATTTGGAGAGATCGGTCTGGGCGTTGGCACCGACGCGGCGGTCGTGTCGAGGCGACCGAGTGGCGGCTGCTCGAGGACGGGGTGATTGGGGACGGGCTGGCCGGGCAGGGGCGGCGGGATCGGTTCGGCTTCGTTTTGGTTTGCTGGGCTGAGCGTGGCTGCACCGCCAAGATGATCGCCCGGATCGATCCACATGCCCCGTTCGTCCAACTGCATCGTGCCTAAATCAACGTCGAGGTTTACGCGCTGAACCTCGTGATCGATCCAATTGCCGAGCATGTCGTTTTGTGCGCTGAGCAGTCTTGTGAGCGCATCGGCCAGATCGCGGGCGGTCGTGCCGCCGGTTGCCGTCTGTTGCTGTTCTGGTTTCGGCGGTTTCACCAACTTGAGTTGAGTGATTTCGACTTGGTTCACAGCCGCCAAGACTCTTGCACGGCTGAGTTCCAGGTTGAGTTCGTTGAGCTTTAACGAACGGAGTGTACCGCGGAGATCGGCATCGAGATTATCGAGAAAGGCCATGTAGTCGCGTCGAGCGCGTTGGTAGTTGATGAGTGCCCTGCGATAGGTATTCCGTTCGGCTAGTCGAGTGAGTGGGGCATCGAACTGGAATCCAACGCGTAGCCGGCCGGTCTTGTCGCGAAATCGAAACGGATTGTCATTCGTGGTGCTGATATCGCCGTCGAATGTCACGTCGAGTGTGCTCTTTAAGTCGTTGGCAGTGATTTCAATTTGCCGCCAAACGTCCACCAGACGGGCCCGCTCGTTCATCAGATCGAGCCGGTTTTCTTGAGCGATTTGGAAAGCGGTCCGATAGGACATCTCCACCGGACGAATCAAAATTGTGTCGAGACGGCCTTTCGCCTGCAGCAAGGAAAGCTCAAGCCAGACGTTGGATATTTTTCCGAGCCAGTCGACCAACGGCTGAACATTGTTTTCTTTTTCACCGACGAACGTCTTGGGATCCAGACGTTCGATCTGTTCGAGTACGCTCCAAACAGTCTCGGTTTCGGCTATTTTAGTGTCCAGGTCGCGGCGCAAGGTATCGACGCGCTCGTCGAGGTCCTTGATGCTCAACGGCTCAGGGCTCAACTGTCTGCTCACGACTTCCGGCAACTGGGCCAGTTGCCGCAGGGCGTCATGCCGCTCGGGCAGCACTTCGAGCAGTCGCTGATAGTCGTCGTTGACCAACTGGATAAGCTGAGAGCGTGCGTTGCGAAGGGCGATGGTCTGTTGTTTTGCCTTATCGAAGTGTTCGACGGAGATGGCCTGTTCGGCGCTGCGTACCTCTCGGAGTAGTTCGTCGATCTGCGTTTGAAAATCACGCATGGCCGGATGGATCAAGTTGAACTGGTCGAGCAGCGATTCGTCGAGTTGCAAGGGCAGTTCTGGAGGCAAGCCTAACGCGATCTTGTACCGGTCGAGCTGATTTTGGAGGTTGTACTTCTGGCTGATCAAACCGCTTTCGGTACTGTAGAGTGTGGTTTCGATCTGTTCGACTTGAAGTCGATCGACTCGACCGATTTCGTGAAGCTCCGAGAGTTGATCGCGGCTTTGACGCAGCGCAGCCACATTCGCCTCGCCATTGCGGATTTGCTGGAGCGTCTGCAGAAGACCATAGTATCCGCCGGTCCCGCCGCCTCGGCCGGTGGCGATCTGGGCATAGAACTCGCGGCGAAAACGGACCAGATCGCGGACTTGGGCGAGTAGGTCGCGTTCGGAGGTCGTCAGGCTGCCGAGAACCACCGCCCGGCCGGCGCCGCGGAGTAGCGGTTGAACAAAACTCAGATCGAGCAGCGTGGTCGTGGTTTCGGAGTTGGTGCCGGAAAACTCCCACACGAACGAGTTTGCCAGTCCGACCACCAAATCGCTGCCGGTGGCGAACAACCGGCGCGTTTGCAGGCCGTCGAGTGGCGTGAGTTCCAACAGGCTCGAAGCGGGCGCGTCGCCGTTGCCATTGGATGTAAAGAACTTCGAGGTGCCACCGAAGAACTGGGTGTCGAAGGCGAACCGTTCAAGCGAAACATTGAGGGCTGCAAGGTAAAGGTTTTCGTTTTGACTCTGATATTCGCGGGAGTGAATCCGAGATGTGGTGACAGCTCCCGGCAGATCGAGCACCACTTCGCCCTGCTGGTCACGTGGCAAGAAGGCCCGCCATTCGGGGTTTTCGACGTAAGGCGTGTCGCCGTTGGCGTGCCAACAGGGCCACCCTTTCTTGCCGTCGATATGATGGAGCAGCTCATGGGCCGTCGGATCGTCGGGCGGCATGGGTGGGTGGTCGGGCGAGTACGGATCGTACATTCGCGATTCAGGCGACGGCTCGATGGTGTAATCGGTCAGCATCCAACGTGGGTCGGATGCCTTTTGGGCCACCAGGTTGTAACCTTCGACGTCGGCCTGCATGCGGTAGTGGGAGCGGCTGCAGCCCGCGCAGAGGGTCGCCGCGGCAATCAACATCCAGAGGGAGCCGGCGATGGTGCGATTGTTGGTTGAGCTTTGCATGACCGCCGAGGCACTTATAGATTGGGTGAGCGTCCCAGCTAGCAATGGGTGGCGGGGAAGGAGCCTACGGCACACTGCGCAGCGCCGGCGTCAGGTTCGACGGCCCAGTATCGAATATCATCGGCTCTCGGCGATGAGTGAGTTGAACGATTATGCCGATTATGCGGCCCGCTCTAGCAGCGAGCGGTGTTTGCAAGTGGCGTATTGGCCCAGGGTTACGATGCGCCGGCCGTCGGCACAGTAACTTGACGCTACGACTGAAGCCATTTATTATCGAAGTAGCGAATCTTGTGACTCGGGCGCATGGAATTGAGATGAACACGACGCTGATCATTGTTTTGGTAATTTTCTTCATCGCGTCGTTGGTGGTCGCGTACCTCGGCGGCAAGCGGTGGAACGCCGCCAACGCGACATTGCTGTTTTTCGTGTTCTGGGCCGCCTTTGAATTCCTCTACGTTTCGACGTATGCCTTGAAGCTGCACGACAAATATCGCAGCGAGGCCAACAAGCTTCAAAATAGTTTGGACGACGTTCGGGCTCAGATCGCCGTGTTGGAATTTGGTCGCGAGGACGAAACCGACGGAGATGTCTACCGTGTGAACGCCGGTGGTGGAGGGGTGTGTAGTCTGCGCCATCAGTTACATCGACTTACGCTCGATCGGGGTCGGGTTTGGAGCGATTGCCAACCGGAGTCTTTCGACGCTACGACCGGGAGAGTTACGATTCGGATCGAAAAGCCCGATCCACATGGGATTGCCGTGGGCAAGGTGTTGTACAGTTTTCAGCAGGGACCAGCCGCTGAGGGTGCTCGCTACCTCGGCCAAAACAAGGTCGTCGCCGTGGATGACGCAACGATAACGATCGAACCGCTCACCAAGCAGCCGCCGGACCAGGTTCAGAAAGTCGTCGACGAAGAAAGACGCTGGCGGCTCTATGAATCGCTGCCAGTCGACCGACATGACTTGCTCACGAGTTTGTCGAAAGAGGAATTGCGGGCCGCACTCCCACCGGAAACGATCGAGGAGTATTTGAAGGATGGCAAGGAAGCTTCGCGAGACGACCCGGATGAACGGAAAATCGGGCTTAAGGCAGATGGTACGCAGGCATTGCCTGAGGAGCAAGATCAGGTCGTCAAGGAGTTGTACGTTCGCCGTTTGCGTGATTATACGTTGCGGTTCTTCGTACTATCGAAAGAACAGACCGTGCTGCAAGCGAAAATTGATCGTGACGCAAGTGAAGTAGTCAATATGCAAGCGGCCCTCGATCAAGTGCGTACCAATGTCCAAGCTCGCCAGGCAGAGCGGGAAAAGCTCGGCCAAGACCTCGTCAAGTTTCAGACGGAACTGGAAAAGGTCCAGCAGCACCGGACGGCGCTCGATCAACAACGCCGCGGCTTGGCCAAGATGATCTCCAACGTGCGGGACGAGGCACGAGAACTTGCCGGCCAGCTGACCCGCTGGCAACTCGAAACAGCGCAGCGTATCGACCAGCGGACGGGCGGCTAGTGGCTTCGAGGCCCAGGGATAGCCCATCCCTGGGCTTTGTCGAACGCGTCCGACGCCAACTCAGGCAATTCTCTCTTCG
>CAUYYY010000091.1:0-7315 GCA_963577165.1 Planctomycetota bacterium
GTCGATTCTAAACGACGGACTGGAGGACGCCGATAAATGCGGATCGGTAGGCCGGAACGAGCGGTAGCGAAGTTCCGGCACACAACCGACAGCGAGACGCTGCGTGGGCCTCGTGAAACTCGGTCCACCCTACAACCTGTGGTGAATCGTTTGCACTCCGCGGCGCGTCGCGGCTAAACATTCGAGTTGTCGGATTTCGTCATTACCCCCTTCCGCCTTCCCCATTCCCCCTTTTAATCTCCAGGGTGGTACACCCGCTGGGCATGGGCGATCACGTCGGCCCAGTCGAATAGAATCGGCTTGAAGCGGGACGCCGAGAGCAGTTGGGCTTGGTCCAGATAATGGGGCGACTGCGGATCGCCGCTCGATCCAAACGGCACCACGCTCGCTCCGCGGACGCCGTCGGGCGTAAATTCATAAACGCCCACGTACGCTGCTCCCACCACGCCGTACCGTTTGCGCTGCGTCATCACAAACGGGATATGAATGCTCGGCGTGTAGTACTGGGTAAAAATGACGCCCATCGGTCCGTGTGCGCCGACGCTCGGCAGGCTTGGCGCATCGTCGTCAAAGGGAACTTTGAGCAGATCGGCAACATCGGCATGACGTTGGATACGGTGTATCGTGCCGTACGGTACCTGCCAACTGCCGTGCAATCGTTTCAATCCGGCCGCCGCGATGGCCAACGCCTCGAGTTGCTTTTCTGGATTGCCCACAAATTGTGGCCGGAGTTGCTCGCCGGGATATTCCGTTCCGTAGAGCAACTCGTACCAAGCCTCGCAGAGTGTCGCTGGTGTCGAATCGGCACTCACGCGACAATCCCAATCCACCAGATGCGACAGCAGCGGTTCGACACGGCGGGCAAGCTGCGGGTTACGTTTTTCGAGTGACTTGAGCGACTTCGCAAACTTGGGGATTTCGTGCCGTGCCCAGTAGACTTCGGTATCCATGGCGGCCAGTTTCAACTCGTCAAGTGTTGTGTCGTGCAGTTGGCGCAGGATTTCTCGCGACCGTTTGGCTCGCCGCTTGTCGTCGTTTTTGTCTTCGATCATGTACGCGGGAAATGCTTCGGGCGCCGGGTTGCCTTCGTCGGTCGTCGTAAACGGCGTGGAGTTGCAATTCTGCACGAAGCCAGACGGCGGATTGAGCACCTGCGGCAACTCATCGAAGGCGTGCGTCCCTTGCCACTCGGTGCGTGGGTCGCTGCCGTCGACTGGTTTCGACCAATCGAAGCTGGGATCACGGCGGGGGATGATCCCGTTATAGACATAGAAGATATTGCCCTCTCGGTCGGCGTACACGATGTTCATGAAGGGCATTTGTTGCATGCTCAGCGCCGTTCGAAACTGCTCAAGGTTTCTGGCCTTACCCATCGCCAAGGTTTGGCCGACTTGCAAGCCGTACTTGAGCGGGGCGAGCTGCGCCACAAGATAAGTCTGGTCATCTTCTTTGGCGACTACCGGCCCGTGATGTGTCTTCCGCATCCGAAACTTGAGCTGTTGAATGCCGTCGGGCGTGCGGAGGCCGATCACCGTGTCCCACTCCGTTGCCCGGCGATATCCGCCGTCGTAGCGATAGTGGAACGGCTCCTCGGGATCGTCGAAAACGACCCGCCAGACGTCGGCGATGTCGGGTTCGTTGACCGTCATCGTCCAGCCCAAGTGCTCGTTGTGTCCCATCGTAAGCATCGGACTGCCATAGAATGTTACGCCGGTAAAATTCAGTCCCTCGTCGCTGCGCAGATGGGCTTCGACCATCAGCGCGAGGCCATACCAGGGCAAGTGAGGATTGGCCATGAGCATCGGGCCGCCGCTTTGCGTGCGCTGGCCGCTCACAGCCCAGCCGTTCGATCCGGTGGCGGCCCAGATGCGTTTATTCTGACGCGGCAGAAAATTGTCCGACAGCCGCGTGTACCGATAGCAAAGCTCGATCGTCAGTTGATAGTGATACGCCAGCACGTGCCATGGCTCGAAACGGGTAATCAACCGCGTTTTTACTTCCGGGTGAGTATCCAAATAGAAGTTGAGCCCGGCCACATAGGCTTCGCACAATCGGCGCGATGCCGGCGCGAGCTGTTCGAACTCGGCTCGGCTGCGTCGGGTCACCTCGAAGGCATGGTTCAGTAGATCGGAGTTCAGTCCACGACCGCCATGGATTTCGCTGTAACGGCCAATCGCCAGGATGTAACTGTCCTCGATCTGCCAGAAATAGTCCTCGGCCTGGGCAAAGGAAAAACCGAACACCACGCTTGCGTCGGTTGCCCCGTCGATATGCGGGACGCCATAAGGATCACGATAGATGGTCACCTGTTGCGCGAGCTCTTCAGCGAGGCGAGACGTGCGTAGCGGTTGTTCGCTGCGGACGACGCGCACCGGTTGCACGGAGGTGCTCGACACGGTGTCTTGGGCCGCGCCGCAACCGGAGTCAAGCAAAGTGACGACAAGCAAAATGACGACAATGCAAGCCATCGCCGAGATCAGTGTGTGCGAAATCGGAGCGTACAAGATCGGCGCGTAGAATCTCCCTGGTCGCATGCCAAGCTTCCCCTGTTCCAAGACTCATCGAATAAAGCGGGACCCGTCGAGCGGCAGCCCACCGAGCGGTGAACGCAGCCTGATACGAACGCAGCCCCATGCGAGAATATTGGGCCACTGGCCTGTCCCAATTCCAATTATAGGTCACTGCGGCCCGGAAGACAGGCACCGACGAGAAGACAGGCACCGACGAGTGGTGATCTGCTTTAGAGCAAAGGACTTAGCAAGTGGGCCGCGGCCTCGCCCAATCGCATGAAAACAGAGACCTGCTCGGTCTCGGCCAGCGAGACTTCGCGGCTGTCAGCCGAGTGCCGCTCAAACAAATCGGCCAGGGCTGCGGCCAAGGCGGGAGACTTGGCATAGCAATTCACTTCGAAATTCAGTCGAAAGCTGCGGATGTCCACGTTGGCGCTGCCGACAGCCGACAGATCACCGTCGATGACCAGCGTTTTGGCGTGTAGGAATCCGCCACGATATCGAAATACTCGGGCACCGAACCGCAACAACTCAGGTTGATACGATCGGCTGGCCATGTGAACCAACCGTTGGTCTCCCCGCTCGGGCACCATCAGCCGCACGTCGACTCCGCGAAACACGGCCGATCGCAGCGCGGCCAGGATCGATTGATCGGGGATGAAATAGGGGGTCGTGATCCAGATTCGCTTTTGCGCGCGGCAGATCGCCATGAACAATAGATCGTGAATCACGTTGATTTCAGTGTGGGGTCCGCTGGCGACCACGGCACAAATGGCCGACGCGGAATCGACCGCTTCGTTCTCCGATCGCCAGCCGCCGAAATAGCCGGTGTGAATGAAATCTTCGCCTGTTGTAAAGTGCCAATCGTCGGCGAAGACGTCTTGCAGTTGATCGACGGCCGGCCCGCGAATACGGATGGCCGCATCGGACCAGGCGCCTCGATACTCGTCGCCGATGTTCAATCCGCCGACGAAGGCGACCTTCGAATCGGCAACGACGATCTTGCGGTGATTGCGAAAATTCAAATCGAGCTTGAGTTGCAACAACTTGGGCCGCATGAACGCCGCGACCTGGCCGCCCGCCTCGCGGAGCGGGTCCATGAACCGCCCGATGGCCGACGAGCTTCCCACCGCGTCGAGCAACACGCGAACCTGCACACCGGCTTTCGCCCGCTCGACCAGTAAGTTGCGAAAGTGTTCTCCGGTCGCGTCGCTGCGCCAGATATAAAACAACACGTGAATATGCTTCTGGGCATCGCGGATGGCCTCCTCGATGGCGGGATAGAACTGGTCCGCATCGACCAAAAGCTCGACATGGTTGCTCGAGGTCGGCGCGTAAACCCACTCCGCCACTTCGGGCGGCAACCGCCGGATCGGCATCACGTCCCATTCTGCTTCCGATGGCGACGGCAACGCGTCACGCAACACGGTGAGCCGTCCGGCTCGCTGGGCGGTGGCCAAGCGGCGGCGCTTTCGTCGGCGGTGCAAATGTCGGCGGCCGATGGCCCACCACAACAGTACGCCCACGATCGGCACGAACACAAGCACCATCACCCAGCCCAGGGCAGCTTGCGGACGGCCTCGGCGCTTGAGCAACACCGAAGGGACGCTGAGTATCGCGATGCCATAGATGGCCGCGCCAAAAATTGCCCACCCGGTGGGCAGCGAGATGGCTGCCAGGAAACCGTCCATGCCAATACTGTACCAGGACCAGAGCGGATTGCGAAATAGTGTGGTTGGTTGTTTGATAATGCTCGCGTTTTCGAGCGCGCCTTATAGGGGGGCCCCAGTGGTGTTTGATAGGGTGCGTATTCTCGAACAGTCGAACGTTTTGAATGCGGATTGCAGAAGTCGGAATGCGGAATATTTGACAGGCGAGCCGGATGCGTCAGCTTCCGAGTTCCGGGCTCGCTGGAAAGAATTTACCACGGAGCCGCCGAGCACACGAAGGCGAAAGGGATGGAACCGCGGATGGACGCGTACCCCTTGCGCACCGGCCAGGCGCAGCCTGTCGGCTATTGCCAATAGCTCACTCGCTACCTGCTACTATCTACTTGCTACTAAATTGTCAAAGACCGTGTCGCAATTCTTTTGACTCGCCACGAGCCATTGTAGCAAAATCCGGCCTGATTTCAAGATCAAGAAATGGCCACCCCCCGTGTGGACATACTGATTTTCCTCTGTCGTCAGTTTCAGCGATTGGTTACACGATCAACGAACGCCTCTAGCTTGCGTAGAAATAATCGGTCTCTGAGGTCTTCAGTGGAAAGGAGCAAAACGAATTCTGATTCGTCATGTCGCGTAATGGTAACCACCGTTGATTCAATGAAGTTTCCGTACTCGGGTACGATTTGTGCAATTTCGGAAAACGCTGCCTTCTCGATGTAGAACTCATTTGATTCTTCATCCCGCCAATATGAGATGACACCACGATCAGTAAGTAAGTTTCCATCGTCTTTGATTGAGAACCGCCCTTCGGAGTAAAAGTAGATGATCTCTTCATCTGCTTAGATGATTCCAGAATCCTGAAGATACTCACGATGATGTGGCCATAGCAACGAACCTCGAACGACCTGTGTGCTAGGAAAATATCCGACTGACGGTAAGACGGTTAAGGAAAGCAGCGGAATGGAGAAAAGAGCCAAAATACAGTGTCGTGGCTTCCATGACGAATTGCTTACATACTGCGAATCATCCTCATTTGATGTGTTTATCAGTCTTACTACAGGTAGCAAAGGGACGAAGGCAAGAAACGTTGCAATCCAATAGGGGTTGGGCAGTAGCCCCACGATCGATAGAACGACGTAGGCAATTGACAGAAAAACGGCGAAGATTAAGGAAATAGTCTCATTTTTCACATTCTTGCGAAGATCCAAAATAAGGGCGGCAAGCCAAAGTGGCGAAAAGATCGCCCTCCAAAAGGGCATGATTGTCGAACCGTCGCGATCACGGACGAACCGCCAGTTCTTATAGAACCAATAGAGATCATAGATGCCCCCCGTCAAAAGAGAAAGAACAATGAACTTGCTGAGCGAAACAGGATGGTAAACCGCAGCAATCGTTCTGTCATGATCTGTGGAATTGTCCATCGTCAACCTAACTTGTTTATAGCCCGTTCTTGTTAACAGGTGTTCTTTTTGGGTACCTGCCAATATATCGTCGGGGGGTGCGTGTGGCAATCGCTTGCAGGCAAGCAGGGAATTTCAGATTGCAGATTTAGGATTTCAGATTTGTTTCTGAATTCAACCTGTCGTGCAACGTCACGCTTCACCTCGGGGCCGTCGCCGGAAGCTCCTTCCCCGCCACCCAGACGTACGCTTGCCGGAGCAGCGCTACCGCTTGTTCCGGCCTGCTTCATCCTTCCCTCTTGCGGCTGCGCCACACCGACGATTTTTCGAAACAGCCGAAACGGATGGCACCGCCTTCTCCGCAAAAATCGGCGATGCTACCCGATAAATTGACGTAGCTCGGGCCCTTGTGGTCCGTTCAAACCTGTGGTGCTGGCACAAGGCCAGCGGCTACCCTGCTCGGGGCCCCCACTAGATCGAGGCGGAGTGTATGGCGCGATTAAGCGTGGCGCCGGACGCAGGTGACCAGGGCGAGCAGGCCGCAGACGGCCAGCATTAGGGTCGACGGCTCGGGCACATGCAATGGATCGAGCACGACATTGGTAAATCCACTTCGCTGGGCAGCCAGCAGGATGTCGATGCCGGTTTGCAGCTTGCGCTGGCCAAGCGGCACGGTCGGGACCATGAGCGCGTCAGGATGTTGCTCAGGATCGATATGACCGCCGCCCGCAGTCGTCGTAAAAATCTTGGTGCCAGGATTCGGTCGCTGTGCGGTCGTAATGGTCGGATCTGCCATCACATCTCCGAAAAAATCAATCACGTTCAGCGCGTGGCCAATTTCATGCTTGGCGACGGAGAGCAAATCGTAGCGATTGATGGCGTCGCCGGTGGGGCCGGTGTATTTACGCTGGACGTTAATCGGGCCGCCGCCTAAGTCGGCAACCGTTTCGGTGAACGTAGTCCACTCGCCGTCGTCGTGCGGCGTGGGATCGATGAACCAGTTGGTGCTGTCGTTGTCAAACTTGATCGTTGACTTCACACTCGGTCTGGATGGAAGAACGGTTGCTTGGGCGAGTGTGGGTGCGGTCAACGACGCCCAACTGAAGCCGATGGTGACCGTGTGGTTGTCGAGGATGGCCATTTCCCACCAGTCGGCCGCCGCGTCGAACACGTCGCTGAGCGTGCCGCCGCCCGCGACGCTGCTCGGGGCTATTCCACCGCTGAAATTACGGACGATATTCAAGCCAAAAACCTGGCTCGAAGCGGTCAGCATGATCAGGACAGCGGCAGAGCAGACAGACACACGCATTAGACGGAGACCTCTTATTCAGCCTGTTCCAAATTAAAAGAGAGCCAAAGCTCCATTTTAACCAGGCATGGCGGTTTTTTCGCTGCGAAAACATCCAAAAAAACAGCATAAACCAGCCTCGTTATATCGTAATTAGCGGCTGTTGATGGACTTCGGTCGGATCGTCCGACATACAATTGCACGAATTCAGCACCCCGGCTGCTAACAAAAGCAGTCACAGAACCCGTAGATGAGAGAGCAGCCGGTGTACTTCCAAATGTGGAAGTTATTTGTCGGCTGGTCCTTACCAGTCAGAATTCAGGGCCGTCGCTGGGACTCCTTCCCCGCCACCCAGTCCGCTTGCCGGAGCAGCGCTACCGCTCGTTCCGGCCTACGAATCCGCGTTTATCTGCGTCCATCGGCAGTTCCAGTTTGTCGTTTACGATCGAC
>CAUYYY010000092.1:0-7288 GCA_963577165.1 Planctomycetota bacterium
AAGCCCGCAAACCCTGTAAAACAAGGGGTTTTCTGGCATTTTTGCAAGTGGACAGGGGCGGGCTTGAACCGCCGACACCTGGATTTTCAGTCCAGTGCTCTACCAACTGAGCTACCTGTCCCGAGAGAACCGGCTCCAAATGACCGGGGAACCAGGCATGTTACGGACCTGGATGCAGACTGTCAATTCGGGGGCACTCCGTCTTCACAAGAACAGCCAAATCGAGCATCAGTAAGCCAGCAGAGATGCAATGTGTGGCGGGCGGCGAAAAACAGACTCGGCAGCTCTCCGGCACTCCATCCCATCACGTCTGCCGGACCACAAACATACCCTGGTGCGGAAATGATTTCCGCGTATATTGCGCAGCTTGACACATGCTCGTTAGACATGTACGATCAGGCCGTATACGGAACACCCCCATATTCCATATTCACCAGATCGAACGAGCTCTCGCGCTGCTAGACGCGAGTGGCTCACGTCTTGCCAGTCCGCTCGGCCAGCCCACTTAGAACAACGCTCGGTCGAGGGTCGCGCGAGAATATCGCGGATGGAGACTTGGCTGAACATGCGCCGATCTGTCAAATTTCTTCTGTCGTGCCAAACGCTGGCGTGTGCGCTGAGCATCACTTTCGATCACTCGCACTGTGCGTTCGCTTACACATCCAAGAGTCCGGAAGTACAGCGACTCGTCAAGGCGGGCCTCGACTTCTTAGCAAGCTCGACCGACCGGCGACTCGGTGGTAAATGCCTTATTGCCCTGGCGTTCGTCAAGGCCGAAGCACCATCGAACCACCCGAAAATCATAGAAGCGGTTGCCGAGTGTAAGGCCGTGGTTGCCAACGGTGTTACTCTGAAAAAAAAGGAACTGTCGGCGATTTACAGCATCGGCATCGCCATAATCTTTCTCACCGAACTCGATGCGGACTTGTATCAACCTGAAATCAAGGCCCTCTTGGGCTACCTTCAGGAAAAGCAAAAGGACCACGGCGGATGGGGATATCCTCAGGACGATAAAGGGGATACCTCCATGACACAATACGGCGTACTCAGCGCCTGGACGGCTCGTCAATCAGGATTCAAAGTACCTAATCGCAGCATGGAAAAAGTGGCCAACTGGTTGATGCGAACACAAGATCCCAGTGGCGGTTGGGGGTACCATGGCGTCGATCCCGGGCACTATGGCGGGGTAAACCAGGACCACAAAGTCGGCCCGTCCATGGCGGCCGCGGGTGCCGGCAGCCTGCTGATGTCCGCCCACTTGCTCGGCACGATTCGCATTCGAGAAGAGGCGACCCTCGAAGGGATACCCAGCGCCCTACGTCTTACACACAGCGGCCAAGAAAATGAAACCGGCCATGGCGACCAGAACAACGTTCAGATCGATACGGCACGTCTTCGACAATCGATCCAACGGGCCAATGGCTGGTTTCAGTCGAATTATACCCTCGAAGGGATCGAGTACACGCATTACTATTTATATGCGCTTGAGCGTTATATGAGCTTTCGCGAGCTAGCCGAAGGCAATGCACCAGCCGAGGCTTTTTGGTACAATGACGGCGTCGAGTACCTTACCAAGACTCGGAAAAGCGATGGAAGCTGGCAGGGCAGGCTCCCCGCCCCGATCGATACCGCGTTTTCCATCCTGTTTTTACTTCGCTCGGCACGCAAAAGCATCCGGCGTGCCCAAGGCTACGGAGACGAGTTGGACGGCGGACGGGGCCTGCCCGGCGACGTCGCGAACCTAAAACTGAGCGGCGGAAAAATCGTTGGCGATCAGTTCACCCGCCAGGCCGACGAGTTTCTGGAAATCTTGAGTGATCCAGACCATCCTGATTTTGAAAACTTATTGCAGAGTTCCCAGGAAATTCCGCTTTCCACGGAGGGTCCTGTTGATGATAAACAGGCCGCCAAGCTGCGGCAATTGATATCCGGTGGCGAGCCGCCGGTGCGCCGGTTGGCCGTCCGCGCGTTGGCCCGCACTCGCAATTTAGACCATGTTCCAACTTTGATCTACGGGCTTACCGATCCGGACTGGACCGTGGTTCGTGAAGCCCGCGACGGACTTCGATTTGTCAGTCGCAAGTTCGCTGGTTTTGGAATTCCCGACAAGAAAGACAACGACCGGCGACTCCTTGCGGTCAGACGCTGGAAGGAATGGTATTTGACAATTCGCCCAGACGCCATGTTTGATGAGTAACCCGCATAAGCGTGAACCAAAGCACTCCCGCCATTGAAACTCCCGCTCCGCTTCGCCACGAAACCGCCTATCGTCTTGAGGTGTCATCGTATGACCGGGCTAGCGGCCTCCTGATCGCGCTGCTTGTGATGGTTGGTTTTTTTGTGGTCGGGCTTGTGATCGTCTATTTTGCGACGCGCGTTTTTCCGCATTTCGAACCGGTGGCGGTCGAGTTTGTTAAAATTGCCGGCCGAGAACCGGATGCGGCCATGGGCTTGAGCCGTGACCTGGAACCGCCTGGCATCGAAGACGCGCCCGATCTGCAAGAGCCCCAAGTGATGGAAACCCTGAGCGCGGTCGCCGAGATTTCGAGTCGGGTCGCTCGGCTCGACAACGAAGCGTTTGACGGCGAAAACCTGGCGACTAAAGGCAAAGGTGCCGGGGACAGTCGACGCACCGGCACCGGGGGCGAGGGTATCGATGGCGTACCGGCCGAGGAGCGGTGGAAGATCCGATACGATGGAAGCAGCATCAATGCCTACGCACGGCAATTGGATGGATTCGGAATTGAACTCGGCGCCTTCGGTGGCGGAGAAAACGTGGTCCACTATGCCTCGAATTTGACGGCGGACCAACCTACGACAAGAACCGGCTCTCCCAAGGAGGAGAAGCGGCTTTATATGTTTCGGCCCGGAGGCGACTTGGACAGCTTGAATCAAACATTGCTGCAAAAGGCTGGCATCGATATGTCCGGCAAAATATCGGCCCAATTCTATCCACGCCAGATCGAGGGAAGACTGTTGCAACTCGAGCGAGGGTATATGGAGAAAGAGACCGGCCAATACGACATCGGTCGAATTCGAAAAACAATCTTCGGAATTAACCGAGAGGGTGACGGCTACGCGTTTTACGTGTTCGACCAAAGACGCAGATGATGGTGAACTGAACGTCGTGATATCTTAACCTGACGAGAGAAGAACATATGCCAGAAATTGTTTTCGATATTTTAGGATGGGTGGTGTACGGCGTGTTGGCTGTCATCGCCTTGTGGGGGGCCTTATGTGTCGTCATTGTCTGGCGTCGCGTTACGCAGACGCGGTTTCGCAACGAGGACCAGCAGGAAGATTTTCTCGATTCACTCGCCGTCCACTTGGACCAGGGCGATTATGAACGAGCGGCCGAACTGTGCAGCGATGACCGACGCGCCATGCCCCAGTTGGCCTTGTTTGCCATTGAAAATCGTGATATGGGCTACGAGAAAGTGCGACATCGGGTTGCCGAACGCTTTCAGCAAGACGTTTTGGCCGACATCGAGCACCGGCTGAGCTGGGTCGCCACGGTGATCAAAAGCGCCCCGATGATTGGTCTGCTCGGCACGGTGATGGGCATGATGGGTGCTTTCGTCAATCTTTCCAGTGGTGAGAAGGTCGATACCAGCAGAATGGCCGAGGATATCGGGTTTGCCCTGGTCACCACCGCGTGCGGTCTGGCGATCGCCATTCCGCTGGTACTGAGTACGGCAAGCATCAACATCCGCATCCGGAAAATGGAAAACCTGGTCGGGCTGGGTCTGAACCACTTGTTCGAAAGCTTGCGATCCGCGATGAAACGGGGCAAATAGACCATGTTAATCCAACAGCAAGATCAGAGAGCGTCGGAAGAAGATTGGCAGCCGGTGCTACCCCATCATGCACCGCGCGACGAGGTCGACATGGACATCACCCCTATGATCGACATCACGTTTCTGCTGCTGATTTTCTTCTTGGTCACCTCCCGGCCCGATGACTCAACGAAAGTCGACCTGCCCGATGCCCGCTATGGCCGAGGAGTAAGCCAGCGCGAGGCGGTCATCTTCTCCGTGATCCAAGGGGGAGGCAGCCGTCTGGCGCCAGTTTACCTGGGAGACGGTCAAGTCCCGCAGAATCGAATAGACGGCGATGCTAGCCAACAGGCCGAGCGAATCGAAACGGAAGTCCGCAAATCGCTCCTGGAAGGCCACCCGAATGTCATTATCAAAGCGGAAAAAGGAGTTGCCCATCGCGAGGTAGCGCGGGTCTCCGGAGCCGCGTCAAGTGTCGAGGGCATCCGTCTTCATTTTGCCGTAATGGAGGTCGACTGATCGGTCATGCCCATTCGATTTCGATGTCCCAAGTGTCAAGAGATACTCAATGTCCGCGACGCTCAGGGCGGACGCCAGGTCAGTTGTCCTAAGTGCAGCCAGATCCTCCGTGTCCCCACACCAAGAAAAAGCAAAGCCAACGACACACCCCGAAGCACCGACGAAGCGCTCGAAAGCGAGACGCGCCCTGACAAGCCCTTTCAGTTTATTACCCACGGCGGCGATGATGAACTCGATATGACGCCGATGGTCGACGTGACGTTTTTGCTCTTGATCTTTTTTATGATTACCGCCGCGTTTGCCTTGCAAAAGTCAATCGAGGTTCCGCCGACCGACGATCAGGAGGCGGCTCAAGCTCAGACTGAGGAAGATTTTGAAGAAGGCTCCATCATCATCCGCGTCGATAGCGACAACAGCTATTGGATCGGCTGCCCGGCCTGGACAACCGAACAAGAAGCCATGAGCAAGCCCGACATGCTGCTGAAACTTCGCGAGGCACGCAAAACGAGCGTCGGTGGCGATGCCGGTCCTGCTAAACTATTAGTTCTGGCCAGCGGCGATGCCGTCCACCATCGTGTGGTCGCAGCGCTCGATGCCGGCAGTGCCGTCGGGATGGAAGAGGTCCGCTTGGCGACGGTCGACGACGACTTCTAGGATCCGTTTTTAAGAAGCCGCGAATTAAACACGGATTGAAAAAAGAATAGAACTGCAGATGAACGCGGATAAACACAGATAAAGAATCGCCATTTCGACCGTCTGAAAAAGATATAGACACAAAAAAAAGAAACGATCAACGCAGAGCCCGCGGAGGCGTTGAGAAATCGCAGAGAAGACGAAGATGTTGATAAGAAAATCACCTATAAGAAAAGACCTTTCTCTGCGCCCTCTGCGTTTATTCTCCTGCCCGATACGATTCGTCTGTGCTGAATCCGTGTTGAGTACCTTCCACGACTTGCAGCTAGGATTTCCTGAATGAGCCCGGAACAGTTCTTATCTCTGCTCGAAGACCGGCAGTTGCTGGCGGCGAATCACATCGCCAGTCTGCGCCGTCAGATCGCCGAATCGACAAAAGAGGTCACGGCCGAGTCTGTCGCCAAACTGTTGGTGAAGAAGGAAAAACTCACCAAGCTTCAGGCCAAAGAGCTTCTTAAAACAAAGAGTTTGGAAGCGAGCGATCCATCTGAAACGCTCGTATCGAGCGGAGAAGTTCCGCCCGGTCCTCCAGGCGAAGCGGAGCTTCGAGAGTTGGATGATCTCGGCCTGTCTCCGATGGAAGACGATCTCGATGCACCGCCGCCATTGGTCGCGTCATCCGCCTCCGAACCAACGGCGGACGAACCTGCCGACTCAGACACGCCGATGTCTGACATCGTGGATGAAGACACCGCCGTGGTCGAGCCGACTCCACTCGACGTCGATCTTTCCAACGAACTCACACCGCTTGACGATGGACTTGCTCCGCTCGACGACTATCTGGCATCAACCGGCGATGGAATTTTAGATGACGGGGGTTTGGGCGAAGGGGGTTTGGGCGAAGGGGGGTTGGACGAAGGCGCGATGGACGATGGAGCGATGATCGGTGAACTGCTCGACGACGAAGAGCATGAGGAAACTCAACCGCCTGCCGCCGCTCGCCCGCTAGCAGCCGCAGGCAAAGACAAACTCGGCCGAAGGATGAAGGTGCAAGTCGGCTCCGCCAAAAACGAATGGGACACGCCGCTGATGCTCGTGGGCGGGGGCGCGCTGGCTGTGCTTCTGTTGATCGGTGCGGTGACCTACTATCTCCTCTATTCAACCGGTGGCGACGAGCTTTTCAAGGCTGCTGAGTCACAGTACAATGAGGGATCCTATACGAATGCCATTATCAATTACGACAAGCTTCTTGAGCAGTATCCTGCCCACGCCAGCGCGAGTTTGGCACGCGTCCATTCCGCGCTGGCGACACTTCGTCTAACAATGTTGGACAACGATTGGCGACGGACGTGGGAATCCGCACAGCAAGTCGTCGAAAAGGTTTCCACCGAACCTGCTTTTCATGAAGTCCACGAAGAGCTCGCCACGATACTGCCCGAAATTGCAGATGGTGTGACCCAAGACGCCAAGGATGCGGAAGAAGCGGCGTCCGCCGATCGGTCGATCAAGTTTGCCACCGAAGCTATCGGCATGATCGGGCGAACCGACATTGTCCCCAAGAATCTCCGCGATGAGGGAAGACTCAAGCGGATCCGTGACACACTCGCCTTGATTCGTCGCGACATGGGCAGCGACGTGGAGCTGGCCAACGTCCTTAATACGATGCAACGCGAACTGACCGCCGGCAATGTCGCCGCGGCGTATGCGGCGCATAAACAACTGATCGACGAATATCCCGACCTGAAGTCGAACGAAAAACTGTCAGAAATGGTCCGACGCGTCGCTGAGGCTGAGGTCCAAACCGTCCGTGCCGTTGAGCAACAGCAGAGTGCCCGAAACGAAGAGCCGACCTCGCCGGTGATCGCTAGCGTAGCCATGGCCAGCCGTCAGGGAGAATCGTTCCGGGCGGCCGATCGACATGTGGCACTGTTTCAAATTCAAGGCGCCGTTTACGCCTTCGACGCCGCCACGGGCAAGCTACTCTGGCGCCGGCACGTCGGCGTGGATTACACACTGCACCCGGTGCCGATCGACGATCGGGCCGGTAGCGACAAACTTTTGGTGGACATCCATCGCAACGAGTTGCTTCGCGTCGACTCGAGGACCGGCGATCTTCGCTGGCGATATTCTGTCGGTCAACGGTTTGCCGCCCCGGTCCTTGCCGGCCAGCACGTGCTGGTCGCCGATCGGTCGGGTCGGCTGACTGCGATCGATCTCGATTCGGGCGAATCGCCACGCCACGCCATGTTTCCGCAACCGCTAAGCATCGCCCCCGCCGTTCATCCGAATGGCAAGTTTGCATACCAAGTCGGTGAGCATTCGAGCCTCTATCTGATCTCGGCCGCGGATCTGACGTGTCG
>CAUYYY010000093.1:0-7269 GCA_963577165.1 Planctomycetota bacterium
CCTCGCTATGCGAACCCAGCCTAACATGAAAATCCGCCAAATCAACATCTGGGGACGATTTTGTGGGAAATACTTCTGCCGAGCAAAGATGTACCAGAGATCGTGATTCGTAAGTGCGTTGCATGACACGGGTTGCGTTTCGGATGGGCCCGTTTGGATCGGCATGGTTCAAACCAGGGTGACAACCCTTTCGAACGTGAGCCGAACGCGCTAGCGTTGGGTAATTCGCCATTGGAGACCGTTTCGCGGCTCAACCCGAGGCTAGCGCCCTGTCGTTCAACTTGCACAAACCACCCATTGTTCGGTGAGTTTTCCGACGCTTATGATTTAGTCAAACTTCCTATCAGTCCTTCTTCTCTGGGCAATCAGGCGCCTCTGGGGAGTTTTCCGAGAGCACCGAGAACAAGACAGGCGCGACACACACGGCCTGTCGCCTCGACAGAGACAGTGCCTGAGCGAAGAAGCCCCTGGCCGTACATGGCAAAACTCTGGGTTCTGTCCACCCAGCGCTGGTCGGCCTTGTCGCCGCCACCGAAACCGCCGTGGAGCAGCACGATGCCCGGCGACAACGCCGGCAAAGCGCCGCCGCCAATGTCGGTAGGTTGATAGAGGTCCAAACTCAAATCCAGAGGGCCCGAAAAGGTGTCGCCGGCACCGTAGACGATATCCGAGGTGGTCGACTCGCCGTAGATCGGGTCGATGAACGCCGTGCCGGCCTGAAGCCGCCTGACACCTCTTCTCCGCCGATCGGGCTGGTTGTCGGTTTCTACGTGGTGCAGGTTGTCATCAAAACAGTCGGGCTGCTGGCCGATGGTCTCCAGTGGATGGGACAGTATAGCGCGCTCAGCTATTTCGAACCGCAGATTCTCAGTATTGTTAAGCTAGAAGTATTGTTAAGCTAGAAGTAGTCGCGCCCGGCATCCCGTCAGAACTTCTAACGATGTAAGTGGTTACGATGGCAGCTCTGCCGGCCCTTCAATCTCCGTTCCAATCTCTCCTGACGTGGTGCGAAAGCAGTCTGGCCGGGGCTCGCTGCCTTGCGATGCTGCTCGTTGTCGCGGTCCTGCCCGGCTGTTATGGAAGGCAGGGCAACGCTCCGAGTGTCGAGGCAACGGCCGTCGCCTCCGGTGACGATCTTGGCACCATGTCAACGCCGATGGTCGCGGCCCGTATGGCTGAGCAGGCCGACGACCTCAACCCTCTCGCCGACGGTTGGGAAACCGAAGCGCTGAGCGAGGCGGCCAATCGCCAGCTTGCGGTGCTCGCGGGGCTGTTAAAACATCCCGGCCAACTCGACGCCGACGGGTTCGCCGAACTCTTGGCCGAGGGTTTTTCCTGCGGCAAGTTGTGCCCCGAGGAGACACTACAGGCCTTCGGTGATGAGCCGCTGCTCGTCGTGCGCGGAGTGATCGACGTCACCGCGGTCGGAGAGCCGTCGGCCGATGCACATCGGGGTGTCGCCGGACTACTGGCCGCGCTCAGTGTGTTGCTCGAACCACTGCACGCGTCAACCGACGTGCACGCCAAGTTCAAACTGTTCAACGTCGATCCGTCGGCCGAATCGTTCACCACCCGGCAGTTTTTCTCTGCCAGCGGCCGCACGGCCACCGGCATGGTCGAGCAGAACGCCACTTGGCTCATCCGCTGGGTGCGCCACTTACGGACCGCGCCGCCCAAGATCGCTTGGATCGGCGTCGAAGATTTCGAGCAAGTCACCTCGCGCACCAGTGGCGGTCCGCTCTTTGCCGACGTCACCGAAGCAGTGCTCGGCGCCAACGCGGCGTACCGCGAACAATTATCGTATGGCACCGACTACTGGCTCGAGCGGATTCAGCGAGATTTCATCAAGGTGACAGGTCACCACGGCCTGGCCGTCGGTGACGCCAGCGGCGACGGCCTTGACGACGTCTACATCTGCCAGCCCGGTGGCTTTCCTAATCTTCTCCTGGTGCAACAACCCGACGGCACGGTCCGCGACGTGTCAGCCGCCGCGGGCGTCGACATTCTCGACTTGACCTATGCGGCCTTGCTGGTCGATCTGGATAACGACGGCGACCAGGACCTGGCGGTTGCCACCGGCGCGCAATTGTTGATTCTAGCCAACGACGGAAATGCGAAGTTTTCGCTGCGAACTCGGGCGTCCGCGTTGCGCGAAGCCTTTTCGCTGACCGCGGTCGATTACGACGGGGACGGCGATCTCGATATCTACGGCTGTCGCTACAACCTTAACACCGGCCCGGCGGGAGACATCGGTCTAGCCCAGACAGCCACGTATTACGGTGCCGAAAACGGTGGCAACAACATACTCCTGCAAAACGATATTTCTTTGACCGCCGACGGCGCGTGGAGATTTATCGATGTGACCGCCGAGGTGGGGCTGGACGAAAACAACCGACGATTTAGCTTCGCCGCCGCCTGGGAAGATTACGACAATGACGGCGATCCCGATCTCTACGTAGCCAACGACCTGGGCCGAAACAATCTCTACCGCAACGACGGCGGTCGATTTTTCGACGTGACCGCGGATACCGGTGTCGAAGACCTCGCCTTCGGCATGTCGGTCAGTTGGGGCGACTACAACCACGACGGACTGATGGACCTCTACGTCGGCAACATGTTCTCGGCCGCCGGCAATCGAATCACGTTTCAAGAACAGTTTCGCAGCGAGATCTCCGGGCAAGATAAGTCGGGAATTCAATACACCGCCCGCGGCAACACGCTCTTTGAAAATCAAGGCGACGGAACGTTTCGCGACGTGAGCGTCGAGGCCGGTGTGACCGTGGGACGTTGGTCATGGAGTTCACTGTTTGCCGACATCAACAACGATGGCTGGGAAGATCTCCTGGTGGCAAACGGATTCCTAACTCGCGACAGCACCGACGACTTGTGAAGTTTCTTCTGGCGACAGGTCATGTCGCAGACGCCTCTGGAATCCTCCGCGCCGGCGCCGAAGACAGCGGAAGACGCTTTCACCGCCAACTATTGGCGACTCAACCGGATGATCGAGGAGGGAAAGTCGTGGAGCGGCTATGAGCGAAACTGCTGCTTCCTCAACACCGGCAACGGCCGCTTTGCCAATATCTCGGCCACCAGCGGCTTTGACTTTCTCGACGACGCCCGCGGCCTCGCGCTGACCGACTGGGATCACGACGGCGACCTCGACCTCTGGATCACTAACCGCACCGCGCCACGGGTGCGCGTGATGCGCAACGACACGTCCTCGGGCCACCATTTTCTCGCCGTACATCTCCAAGGAAGCACTTGCAATCGTGACGCCATCGGCGCCCGTGCCGAGCTGACGATCGAAGGCGAGGACGGCGGGTGGAAACTGATCAAGACGGTCCGCGCAGGCGAAGGATTTCTGGCCCAGTCGAGCAAATGGCTCCACTTCGGGCTGGGGGATGCGAGCCGCTGCCTGCAATTGACGGTCCGTTGGCCCGATGGCACGACCGAGCAGTTCACCGACCTCGACGTCGACGCCCGCTACGGAATAGTCCAGGGGACGGGCACCGCCAAAGTTTGGACTCTGCCGCCACGCGAATTAAAGTTGGCTAGTTCGCAGCCGACGCTGCTGGCTGTGACGCTTCAGGCTGCTACGGCGCTGCCCGTGCCGTTGCCGCTGCCACTGCTGGAATACGCAAGCTTCGATGGCGAGCCGGGCACCCTTAACGGCCGGCGCGACAAGCCCTTGCTAGTCAACCTGTGGGCAAGTTGGTGTCTACCGTGCGCTCGGGAGTTGGCCGAATTCTCGCGACGCTCAGACGAGTTGCGTGCCGCCGGGCTCGACGTCCTTGCGCTCTCGGTCGATGGCCTGGGCGAAAATCAATCGACCACGCCCCAAGACGCCCAGAAGTTTCTTGAGAAGTTGAACTTCCCTTTTGTCTCTGGCGCGGCCACGGCCGGGCTGTGGAATAAGGTGCAGATCGTGCACGATCAACTCTTTGCCATGCGTCGGCCCCTGCCGGTGCCGACCGGCCTGTTGATCGATACCCAGGGCCGGTTAGTCGCGATCTATAAGGGTCAGGTCGAGGTCGAGCGGCTGCTGGCCGACGTTGCCCAATTGTCAAGTGATCTGGATGCATGGCGCGCGGCCGCCTTCCCCTTTGAAGGCCTCTGGCACGATTTTCCCGAAGCGCGACTTATGCCACTCGTCACGAATTTATTCGACCGAAATTACACCAACGAAGCGATTCAATACGCATTACAAAACAGATCGAGCCTCGCGGGCGACTCCCGGTTTCCATCGGTGCTCAGTGACTTCGGACGGGAAATGGCCCAACGTGGCGATCGTGACGCCGCCGTCGAGCTATTTCGCGAAGCGCTCGTCGCGAATCCCGACGACTCGGAGACCCACAACAATTTGGGCGTCCAGCTAGGGCTTCAGGGCCAATTAGACAAGGCGATCGAACACCTGCGCCGCGCCGTCCAGCTCGAACCAGACAACGCCGAGGTCCACATCAACCTGGCGGATGCGCTACGTTTCAGTGGCCAACTAGACGAGTCGGGCAAGCACGTTCGCCGAGCGCTCGAAATCCAGCCCGACATGGTCGCCGCGCACCAAAAATTGGCGATCTTGCTCACGGCGCAAGGCCGACCGGAAGAGGCGATCGTCCACCTTCGTCGCGCGGCCGAGCTAAGCCCCGATGACGCAGCCCTGCACAACGCACTGGGCGAATTGCTTTCGCGCGCTCAAAGCTGGGTACCGGCCATCGAAGCCTTTACCGAGGCGCTGCGCATCAAGCCCGATTTTGCCGAGGCCCACGTCTCTTTGGCTAACGTGTCGGCAAGAACGGGACAGTATCAGCAGGCAGTAGAGCATTATGTCGCAGCGCTAGAATCGGATCCTCGTCGCATCAACGCGGCGCGCCGCCTGGCGTGGATTCTCGCCGCCGCCGACGATCCTCAGGTCCGCGACGGCGCCCAAGCCGTGCGATGGGCCGAGCAAGCTGCCAATCTGACTGAGCATAAGAACCCATACGATCTAGACATGCTGGCCGCCGCCTACGCGGAGGCGGGCCGTTGGGACGAGGCCGTGACCACCGCCAGCTATGCCATCCGCTTGGCTACAGCGGCAGGGCAGGTGGCGCTGTCCGGACAGATCGAAGCCCGTCTGCTGCTTTACCAACGGCAAAAGCCCTTCACCGTCCCGCCCGCACAATAATTTCTTCACCGAGTTCTTCGCCCTGCGATCCCGGCGGCCACGTTCGTCTGACTCGCTGCCTGCTCATCCTTACCAGTCATGGGGGGGTATGTATCCCTTTGTGGGGATTCAAATTCCTATCAGCAGCAAGCACTAGCGGTAATTTTCGTGGTCGTAGACGCGGAGGGCGTCGATGTTGGCTTCGACCTTGTACACGATGTCGGCAATGCGCTGCATGGTTTTCGGCATGGGTTTGTAAAAGCGGAACAGCAGTTCGACGGAATGGTCAACCTTATGGCAGGCGTTGGGAACGTCTTCCTCGCGATACACGACCTTGGCGCGGCGCAGATTGTCGAGCCAGGGCGTGCGTGGACCCTTGTAGTTCTGCCACCGCAATCGCGGCCACGTCGGGATCACCGACGATACGTAGTTCCTCAGGGGCAGTCCCTCGGCTTGGACAGCCTGCAGAAACGTATCGCGCCCCACGCCCGCCGCTGTGGTACGAAAGTTCCTCGTCCACATATAATGCGACGGGTTCTCGTGCTCGCTGTACCGCGGCCAAGCCAGGTATTTCGACTCGGCTAACAAAGACTGCAAATGCGCAACGTTACGACGGCGCCCATCAATCTCCCGCGGCAGTTTCTTAAGCTGCTCTGTGAGCAACACGGCATCGACTGTGGTGATGCGATAAGTGTAGAGGAGCGAATCGACATAGGGCATCAAGTCGTCTGGAAATCCCGGTTCGGAGCGGCGTCCTTCAGGTTGGCAGAGCAGGCAGGCGCGCCGTAAGAGTATGGTGTGGTGATGACTTCGTCGCCCGTTGCGATTTCCAGCCCCGCCAGCGCCATTTGCAGCGACGCGTGTCCCGCGCTGAGGCTCAGCACGTGTCGGCCGTCATGGTATTTGGTCAAGGCGTCCTCCGCTTCACGCACCTCCGGCACGTTGCGGTCAAACGCCAGAACATGACCTTTCTCAAGGAGCTGCGCGACGCGTGCACGCGCCCGTGATGAAAAGACGGGGTAGGGCTGGCCTGATAAATTTCTCTAAGTGCCTGCTGGTGCGAGTGTTGCGCGTTTGATGGCGTTTTTGTACTCGGCATAGGCGGCTTGCCTCCGTGATGTCAGTGTCGAACCAAGATTCTCTTTAACCCACTTTTTGACTGCTTTGTGTGATACGCGAGCGAATGCTTCGCTGACAGCGTCAGGGGTGGTGGGCTTGAGTAACGCCGGGAAGCTCGCTAACAAACTTGTGAATCCGCCTTTGGAATGCTGTCCCTCCAATTGCTTGAATAGCCCGAAACTCGATTCCAAAATCTCAGTACTCATCGGCAAGCGTTCACCTTCGCGAAGCGGCGCTTCGGCTTCGGCGACAAATGCGGTTAATCGTGCGGCTACCTCCTTGCTCGTCGCGTGGACCAAGGGCTCGCCGATGGCGCTCCGCAAGTCGCCCGACGCGCCACGATAGAGACCCTGCTGATTGATGAATGTCAAGGATGCCGACACCACTTCTTGGCATTCTTGCCACACGGCGAAATCCTCGGCATACGACGCCACCCAACCAAGCTTATCGGTCATCCGTTCGCTCGTCACACTCTGACGTCCTTTGGCTTCAGGATGTTTCAGGAGCCACACGATCATCATCGCCTAACGAAGCGTCGCGGCGAGGTTCATAAACCGACTCTTCGGCTTCTTCGTCGGCGGCCTGAGGTGCGCCAGTTCCGTTTGTTGAATCGCCGACCGCGTTTGCCCAATGGCGGCTTCAACCTCTTTGACTCGCTCGTCGTTGCCAATCAGCGACTTCACGACATTGGCGGCGTAGTGCTTGAAGTCACGTAGCACGATAGGTGCCTTTCCTCCATTTTCCAAGCATTTCGCTCCATCTTGCAATTCCGTCGCGCCGTCGCTTACCACGGCGTATACCGGGCCGTGCTCATCGACCACTTCAGTCAAAGCTCTCGTGACATCCTCCTTCTTCCATTCACTTCCCGGTTCGACCTTCAGCACGCGAACGTCTTCATGTTTGATCGCCTCGCCCGGCGGAGGAAGTTTGGATGCCGAGATACCCAACACAACGAACACTTTTTCCGTGCCGATCTGATTGGAATGATCAACCAATACGACCATGTCGTC
>CAUYYY010000094.1:0-7232 GCA_963577165.1 Planctomycetota bacterium
GATATCCATTTCGCGGCGTGCCACCGCAAGAAATCGTTTTAGGATCTCGTACGTGCGTTTTGCCCAGCTTGCATCGTCCAAATCGCTGAGTTTCCACTGAAGTAACGGCTCACCCAACCAAACGGTCGCACTGTCATCGGACTCGCCTTTCCAGGGCAGCCACTTTTGTCCATGAAAAAATGGTGGCAAATCGGAAGCACCAAAACGAATCGTAACCTTTTGCGTATGTAACGACAAAACTGCTTGGTTTACAAATAATGTTTGGTACAGCGCAATTTGCGAATTGGCCAGTGAGACACGCCCGATAAACATGGGTTGAGATTGGCCCACAAACCATTCGAGTTCATGGTCTCGATATTGTATGGTCTTCGCGGACTCAGATTTTAGCTGCACAACGAAAGAGTCTTCGGCGTAACAGTTGCCGTCGCCATCGCGGCGAAGCAGAGTTGCAATAGCATCCAAGCCAACATCCTCTGGCCTGGAGACTTCAGCACAGCGGCGATGCCTTTCAGCAAGAGCAGCCCAAGGTGTTCCGCAAGATTACCTGATCGAAAGCTGCTTCTTAGTCGTCCGGGCATGGATAACTCTCCGTGTCCTTGTTAGCGAAATAACGACTAAGTTCACCGATTTGTTATGCACTGTTCTCAACGCTCAGAATCCTTGGCGAATATGATCAAGTCGTTCATCGATTCCAAGAATGCGATACCGGTCACGGAAGACATTATAGAAAATATCGAGGCAACAGATGCCGATTTGTGCAGACGATTTCAGTGACAGTCGATGGGGGAGATCATTACAGAGGAAGTATTCGGCGGTGAAGTCAACGTGCGAACCATCGGTTTCAGTCTTGATCTGTGAGCTTACGGCGCGCTCGTTTGGGTGGCCACCACAATCAATAGTGCGTTCATAGAGCGATTGTGCGATGTCGTGCAAATTGGAATCAATCGATTGTAGATGGTTCAAGACGTTGCGAATCATGAATTCGTTAATCATGCGTCGTCGGCTTGCGTCATCGTCATGGCGGCGTAGCCATATTTCTTGCCGATTGGTACCGCCCGCGACGTAAAGCCCGTACAAGGCGCTTTCGAGGCAGCTTCGCAATACTATGTACGCTTCCGCAACCTGACAGCCGAGGCACATGCGAGCAGCGCCACGGAACGACGAGTGAGTGCGGAACAGAAAGAAACCGGCGACAAACTCTGGGCTCTGGTTCAGATTCTCGATCATGTCGCAGTACAAGTGATCGATTGTGGAGAGGGCATCGTACTGCGGCCGAAGATTCGCAAAGGTTGCGGCGGTATTTTGGTACGCGTCGGCGAGGAACTTGCCAAGCGAGTCGGAAGGGAGATCAGGTGGTGTGGGATTGGGTTCGTTCAATCTGCTGGTGCTGTTTTAGGTGCATAACTTGTTTTTGGCTTGACCCGTGCATTCCCTGTAGGCCGCACAATTGCAGCCTGACCCGCAGGCAGTTGATTCCCCCGAATTGTAGACGTTGGTTACTCGGTTGTCACGCCTCATCCCCCATCCTTCATCCTTCCGCCCTCATCCTTCCACGTTCCCCACTCCGCCTTCCGCCTTGCTTTCAGGGTGGCCAAAAACTGACCTAACTTTTGGCCACTTGATCGCTATAATGGTGCATAGAGAACCACAAGAATCGCAATACGTACATTGATAACATAGGGAAAAGGGGCCGCTGGCTGTTAGCCCTTGGCCAATAGCCGCCAGGCTACGCCTGGCAGGTGTGTAAGGAATACGCTTGCCAGTGGATTTCAGATTTTATGATGTCAGATTTGTTCCTGATTTCGGCTTTTTCATTCCGCACTCCGCCTTCCGCCTTCCGCACTCAAAATGTTCGACTATTCGAAAAGACGACCCTTATCAAACGCCGCCGGGGCCCCCCCTATAAGGCGCGGTTGAAAATGAGAATGTTTTCAAACAAACGCATACAGCAGATTACGAAATACCGAGGTCATGTTCAGTACATTTTCATCGGGAAAAACGAGCAATCGCTGACTTCATGTCTGAGCAACTTGCTCTAGAATGTTCGGCGGGACCGCTCGCCGTGACGAGCAGCCCCGTTAAACTCCAGAGGAGCGACCCATGAGGGTTCCGCAGCGAAAATTCCGTCCGACGCAATTCATCGCCGGGCCGCGATGGGCCGTACCGATCTTCGTGCCCGTGCTTCGTGTCATAGCTCTTTGGGTCGTGGTCTTTTGTGCCGTGGGCGTCGCCGACCTGTGCGCAGACGACGAACCCGCCGATGAAGCCACGCAGGCCGAGTCCGCCGAAGAACACCCCGCCGCTGAAACCACCGCGAAAGAAACAAGCGAGACCGAAACACGCGCCGCCGAAACGGGCGGTCAGAAGGATCTCGACGAAGCGACGCGGGCACGACTCTCGGCGACGAACTTCAAGGACCTGACCGACGTGGTTCGGTTGTTGGATGCCGCACTGGAAAAAGACCTCGACCAGGCCAGCACCGTCATCGCCGAAAAAATGTTGGCGGGCACCTTGCTCGAACGGGCTTCGACGCTAACCGGGTTGATTCTTAATCAACGCGTTTCCGACCGACGGTGGCCCGAGATGCGCCGCATCGCCGTCGCCGATCTGCAGCGAGCAATCAAACTGGACGACAAGTTGGTGCAGGCGAATTTCCTGATGGGCCAGTTGTTGTTGCTACCTGGTGGTGACCGCGATCGGGCAGTCAGGGCGCTCAGCATCGTAACGGCCAGCAACGCCAGGCCGGCGGTCCGCGCCAAAGCCTTTCTTCTCCGTGGCAATCACCAGGAAGATGAAGAGCAGCGGCTGGCCGACTATGCCCAGGCCATCGCAATCGCGCCGGACAGCCTCGAAGCGCTTCGTACGCGGGCTCAGTACTATCTCGCCAAGGATCGTCACGACGAGGCGCTGGCCGATTTGGATCAGGTATTAAAGCAGAAGCCGGATGACGCGAACCTTCACGAAGCTCGTGGCATGGCTCTGTTCATGAAGCGAGATTACGACGCCGCTCTCACAAGCTTCGATCGAGCCGCGGAGTTAGCGCCGGATATGCCTCAGTTGTATAAGCATCGGGCACGTATTTATGCGTTGAAGAACGAAGGCAAATCGGCGATCGAACAACTCGACCAAGGATTGAAACGAGATCCAAGCTCGATGGAGATGCTTCTGCTGCGAGCCCAGATTCGCCAACTCACGGGCGACGCGGCCGGCGCCATGACCGATGTTGACCAGGCGATCCAGTTGAAGCCCGACAACCTGTTCGCACAACGGATGCGGGCCGAGATTCTGGCCGGCTCGGGCAAGATGGACCAGGCGATCGAAGATATGCGGCGATTGAGCCGATCGATGCCCGACAACATCGATTTGCTGATGCAATTGGCCGGACTCTACATGGAGGACAATCAGCACAGTCGGGCCATCAAGCTATTTGACGCCATCTTGGCCACCGACGGTAACAATTGGCAGGCGCTGTGGAATCGGGGCGATGTGTCACTGAATCTTGGCCGACAGCGCGAAGCCGTGTCTGATTATGAATTGGCGCTCAAGTTGCAATCGGACCACAGCGGCTTGTTGAACAACCTGGCTTGGGTGCTAGCGACTTCGCCGGATGCGACATTGCGCGATGGAAAGCGAGCGATCGAGTTGGCAACGAAGGCGTGCGACGTCACCGAATATAAACGACCGCACATTCTCAGCACACTGGCCGCGGCCTACGCCGAAACGGGTAACTTCGAGACGGCCATTCGTTGGTCCAAAAAAGCAGTCGAGTTGGGCGATAAACTGCACGACGAACAATTGGGCAAAGAGTTGAAAAGTTATCAAGCCGGCAAGCCGTGGCGCGAGCTGCAAGTAGCCGAGGAAAAAAAGGAAGAAGAAGAGAAACCGATTTCCGAGAAATCCGATGTTCCTCAAGCGCCCGCGAATCACGCGAATCAGCGCGAATAATAAAACAAACCCATCCTGTTTTCATTCGCGTAATTCGCGGGCTCTCTTTTTGGTGTTTTTTGTGGCGATCAGCGATTCGACTGCCGAGCGATTCACGCTGCAGGACCCCGACGTGCGGCTGATGCTCGAAGTGCGCGACGATAGCGCCGCCGCCTTCGAGCAGTTGATGCTTCGCTATCAGAACCGGCTGATCGGCGTGCTCGATCATCTGGTGGGCCGACACGACCTGGCCGAAGATCTGGCTCAAGAAGTCTTCTTGCGGGTTTACCGAGCACGGAAACGATATGTGCCAGGAAGCAAGTTTTCCACATGGCTCTTCACGATCGCGAACCATGTGGCCTCCAACGCGCTGCGGACATTGGCCCGCCGTGCCGAGGTCAACGTCTCTTCAACACCGAGCGGCAGTCATAGCGCCAATCCACTCGAATCGATGAAGCTGGACGCCAGCGGTCAAATGCCCACGCGCCTGCTCGACAGAGCGGAAATGCGCGCCGTGGTCCGCGCGGCGGTCGCCACGCTCAACGAGCGGCAACGGATGGCTGTGTTGCTCAGCAAGTTTGAACATCTCAGCTACGTGGAGATTGGCCAGATCATGGATCTGAGCCCGCAGGCAATCAAATCACTCTTGTCACGGGCGCGGGCCAATCTGCACGACCTGCTCCAACCCTATATCGAATCGGGATAACACGATTTTTAGCCCGAGCCGCCAGGCCGGGGAAAAAACTGCGATGTCGGATCACTCGAAAACCAATGGCGAAAACGAACAGCGGCGCGAGGAGCTGACAGCTTACCTCGACGGCGAGCTGAGCGCCGAGGTCGCCGCCGCGGTCGAAAGGCACATGGCCTCCGACGATCGCTATCGGTCCGAGTTGCAACAATTGTCCGCCGTTTGGGATTGCCTCGACGAACTGTCGCAAAAAACGGCCGACGAGCGTTTTGCACAAACGACCCTCGAGATGGTGGCGCTCTCCGCCGAGCAAGATGCAGAGCGGTGGCAGTCGCAGGCGCCGCGGCGACGATGGCAGACTGCGCTGCTCTTGGCGGCCAGTTGTCTGATGTTCATGTTGGCCAGTTACGCACTGGTGCAGCGATGGGGGCAGAGCCCGGATCGTCGCCTCATCGCCGACTTGCCGATCGTGGCGAACCTCGATCTTTTTCAGCAGATCGACAACGTCGCTTTCTTGCGGCGACTTCACAGCGAGATCGTCTGGAACGAGGAGGTCCCTTCAAGCGAACCCGACTTCTATCACGAAGGGCCTAACCATAAAGGACTCGATGCCCGGCGCCGCGAGATCCGCCGCGTGTGGATCGAGGAACTGAGGGCGGACGATAAAGCCGCTTTGAGAAACCGACGTGACCGATTTGAAAAACTCTCGGGCGAGGAAAAACATTGGCTGCGCCAATTGCACGAGGCGATCGCCCAGGAGCCGAATGCGCAGCTCCTATTGGCAACGCTTAGCGATTATCAGCGGTGGTTGCGAGACCTGTCACCTGGCGAGCACGACGATCTACAGCGTCTGCCAGCCGATCAGCGCATTACGAAGATTACCTCTCGGTTGCAAAACCAGCGGCGCCGTGATCAATGGCAAGAACGGATCACGGCACGCCTGGCGGAAATCAATCGCGATATTTCCCAGGCCGACCAGCAAGCGATCAGGCGGTGGGCTAGCAACTATTGGCGTGAACGTCGGGACCAGACCGAAGCCGGTTCGCCTCATGAATCGCGACACAGAATGCAGCATTGGCGTGGAGCTTCAGAAGGACGCGAATTGGCTCAACTACGTCATCTGTTGGATCGATCGCGCGGAAATGGTTCCCTGCGACTCGAAGCAGAGCAGTTTCGCAAATTGGAACGACGACTATCGAGCCGCGCTCAACGAAAACTCTCTCTGGTGTCGTCCAAATCGGAGCGCCAACAGATGCTTGGTCACTGGACTGAGCAGACTATGCGGGCGGGCATGATGCAGCGGATGCTCGATCCCCAACACAACGGGGTTCGCGAACAGGACTTGGAACAGTTCTTTATCGAGGAACTGAGCAGTGAGAGTCGTCAGCGTCTGCTCAACTTGCCGCGAGACCAGATGAAACAAGAGTTGCGCCGGATGTACATGCGCGACGTGCTGGGCATGACCTCGCCGCGCGGTAGTCCTGAATCGCGCCGCGGCGCGCCGGGAGGCCCACCACACGACAGGACACCTCGCGGTGGCCCACGCCACGGCCGTCCACCGCCGCCCCGCAACTAGCGCCGGGACAAGCCCCGCGGCTCGCACGGCCCGGTTGCTACCAACCTGACATGAACACCACCGTTAGAAACACGGTTTTAAACTCTCAGCGCCCGATCCGAGTCGCGATCACCTTGGCGATCGGTCTACTCGTCTTGCGGACGTGGCTGATGCTTGGCCTGGTTGCGCCGGTGCATGTTGCGGGCGACTCGATGGCCGGCACACTCCTCGGCCCACACCATGTGTTTACCTGCCAGACGTGCGGGCACCATTTTCCGGTTAGTGCGGAAAGAATGCGAACAGATCGGATGGCTGTCTGCCCACTCTGTCGCCAGACGACCGGGCCGACCGATGAAACAAACCTTTCTTCCGGCCAGCATTTACTGATTGATCGCACTGCGTTTCAGTTTCGCCGACCGCGACGCTGGGAGGTGGTTGTCTTTCGTTGCCCCGAGCGGGCGGCCGACCTTTGTGTGAAACGTGTGGTGGGCCTGCCGGGCGAACAGGTCGAGATTCGCGACGGAGACATCTACGTCGATGGTCAGATCTGTCGCAAGGATTTGAGCCGTCAGCGGGCCGTCCGCCAGTTGGTCGACAAAACATCCGGCGACCATCGGCCGGTACGCTGGCGCCCGTCAAGTTGGACTGCCCAGCCGCCAACCACGCCGCGCTCCGCGACCGGTTGGCGTTCAGACGGCGATCACTTCATGTTCGAGCCGCCCACAATTCACAAGCCGCCGTCGGAAACCGACTGGCTCACTTACTACCACAATGACGGTCGGCCGATCCGCGACGACGCGGCGACCAATCAAAATGTGACCCGCCGGTTGAACCTTGTGGCCGACGTTATGCTGTCGTGTCGTGTGCAGATCGAACGCCGAGCCACGGACCCGCCCGGCCGGCTGCTGCTCTCGGCCACCGATTTTCGCGAACCATTCGAAGTACACATCACGCCCGCGCTGCGTGAGATTTGTCTGCTCCGCAACGGCCGGATCGTGTGGCGAACGACGCTCGATGGCGACCCATTCAGACAGCCCATCCAGATCGAGCTTTCGCTGTTCGATC
>CAUYYY010000095.1:0-7166 GCA_963577165.1 Planctomycetota bacterium
GGTCGCTTAAGGCTGGAATCAAACAAGTCTGCTTCGATCGCGGACCGTTCAAATATCATGGTCGCGTCGCGGCGGTGGCCGAAGCGGCCCGCGAGGCGGGGCTTTCGCTTTAGACGCAAAGTAAAAGAGTGTAAAAGTAAAAGAGTGTAAAAGTAAAAGAGTGTAAAAGTTGAAGAGTTGAAAAGACAAGCTCGTCTCTTGCGCTCTTAGACCCCTTTCCCTAACAGGAGTAGCCGATTGTGGCCACGGAAATCGAACAACGAGGCGTCGCTGAAAAGGTCGTAAAGATCAAGCGATGTGCTGCGGTCGTCAAAGGCGGTCGACGTTTCAGCTTTGCCGCGATGGTCGTGGTTGGTAACGGCAACGGTCGTGTCGGCTGGGGTTACGGCAAGGCCAACGAAGTGCCGCCCAGTGTCGAAAAAGCCGTCAAGGACGGGACGCGAAGCATGGTCGACATCCAACTCGACGGCAGTACGATTCCGCACCAGGTGATCGGCCGCTTCGGATCGGCCCACGTGGTATTGGTGCCTGCTAGTCCAGGAACAGGCGTCATCGCCGGCGCGGCGGTGCGTGCCGTGTGCGAATCGGTCGGCATTCACGACATTCTGACCAAAAGTTTTGGTTCAAATAATCCCATTCCCCTCGTCAAAGCCACGATCGCCGCCTTGCAGGAGCTGCGTTCGAGCAACGAGGTGGAACGTCTTCGCGGAGTCAACTTGTCATGAACCTGAACGATGTGCATCGAGGCATTGCCAAACGAAAACGGCGTCGCCGCATCGGGCGTGGACCCGGTTCGGGACATGGCAAGACGGCCGGTCGAGGCCACAAAGGCCAGGGATCTCGCGCCGGTTGGTCGAGGCACCCGACGTTTCAGGGCGGTGCGATGCCCTTGGTGCGACGCATCCCGAAGCGCGGCTTCAACAATCGCTGGGCTCTTCAGGTCGCCATCATCAATGTGAGCGACTTGGAAGACAGCTTCAACACCGGCGACGAAGTGACGCCCGAGACACTGCGACAAAACAACCTGGCCAAAGGACGTTACGACGAGCTAAAAATACTCGGTGAAGGTACATTGACCAAAAAACTGAAAGTTTCCGCTCACCGCTTTAGCAAGTCGGCCTTAGAAAAAATAGCCAAGGCAGGCGGCGAGACGATCGTGCTCAAAGCCAAAACAACCGTTGCTGAAAAAAAGAAGCTCGCCGCCACTTAGTCCCCCCTCGTCGTCACTGCGGTCCGTCGGCACATTCGGCTGCGACGACCCGTCAAATCCAGCAACGGACTTGGTGGTAAAGGACTCGGGGGGGGTAACCGGCGCCTGTCAGAAAAAAGGACCCGAGGAAAGAAGGACGGATCGGACTATGTGGGAAAAGATTCGCGTCGTCTTTACCATTCCGGAACTGCGCCAGAAAATTCTGCTGACGCTAGGGTTGTTGGCCATCTATCGGGTTGGGTTTCAGATTACGCTGCCCATCATTGACCGAGCCAAGATGACCGCTTTCAGTGGTCAGGGAGGCGATTTCGCCGACATTATGGATCGTATGGCGCTCTTCAGCGCCAGCAATCTGAGTACGGTCACGATCTTCGGCCTGGGCATTATGCCTTACATCTCGGCCTCGATTATTTTCCAGTTGCTTGGCAGCGTCTGGGAACCGCTCAGCCGACTGCAAAAGGAAGGCGAAAGCGGCCGCAAAAAAATCAACGAATATACGCGGTATGCCACCGTCGTTATCTGCCTTCTGCAAAGCTGGGCTTATGTGGGCCAATACCAAGGACTCATGAAGACCGACTTTCTTGACGCCGACGGTGGGCTGTTGTTTAGTTGGCGGGTGATGGCCGTTGTGACGATGACTGCCGGCACGGTCTTTCTCATGTGGCTCGGCGAACAGATTGACGAATTTGGTATCGGCAACGGAATTAGCCTGCTGATTATGGCAGGCATTTTAGCCCGGATGCCCGGCGCCGGTAAGGAATTGATTGATCAAACCAGTAGGGAACTGGGGGGCGACGGAACCAAAATGGGCATTGAATCGCTCCTGGTGCTGGCGGCCGTGTTTGTGGCCGTCGTTGCGGGCGTGGTGTTTATCACGCTCGGCCAGCGGCGGATTCCGACTCAAAGCGCCAAGCACGTCCGCGGACGCCGTGTCTTCGGTGGGACACGGCAATATCTGCCCTTGCGGGTCAATCAAGCGGGCGTCATGCCGATCATTTTTGCCAGTAGCCTCTTGATGTTCCCGATGATGATCCTGGGGATGCTGAAAAACGCCTTTCCGGAAAGACAGTTTTTGGCCACTTTCGCCGGCATATTTCAGGGACAAGGCTACATTTATAATATCTTGTACGTCGTTTTGATCTTCTTCTTCTGCTACTTTTGGACCGCCATTACATTCAATCCCAAGGACATGGCGGAGAACTTGAAAAACTTCGGCACGTTCATTCCCGGATATCGGCCGGGCAAACGAACCGCCGATTACTTGGAAAAAGTCATGGTGCGGATTACCTACGTCGGCGCCGGCTTTCTGGCGATGGTGGCCGTGATTCCGACCCTCGTCTCAAATTCACTGGCTGTTAGCTTTACCGTGGCCAGCTTCTATGGCGGTACCGGCCTGTTGATTGCGGTCAGTGTCGCCTTTGATCTGGTGCAGAAAATCGACAGCCACCTCGTGATGAGGAACTATCGGGGATTGTTAGAAAAATAAACGAGAGTTGCCGCGGCCGGCAACGGTGGACCGGAGTTTTTGCGGATTATATGAAGGACCGCACCTATCATGCGGATAGTTTTCATCGGACCACCGGGTGCCGGAAAAGGCACCCAAGCGGCGCAATTGACCGGGCGTTTGAAGATTCCCCATCTGTCGACCGGCGAGATGCTGCGCCAGGCGGTGGCCGATGGTGCGCCCGCCGGAAAGCTCGCCGCCAAGTATGTCGATACCGGACGTCTCGTGCCCGACGACGTCGTGGTCAACGTGATCGGCGAGCGGCTCAAGCACCCTGATTGCAAAAATGGCTGCCTATTCGACGGCTTTCCACGCAACGAGGCTCAGGCCGCGGCACTCGACGCCTACCTGGGCAAATATGACAAGCAGGTCGATCTGGTGCTGGTCCTCCAGGTCCCGGAAAATGTGTTGCTCGAGCGTCTATTGGACCGCGGACGTGGCGACGACAATCTGCAAACTATCCAAGAACGTTTTCAGCAATATGAATCGGGAACCAAACCGCTGCTGGGCTACTACACTCGACGTGGCATTTTGCATAGCATCGACGGAACCGGAACGCCGGGCGAAGTGTTTCAGCGGATTCTCGCGGTGGTCGACAAATAGACAACTTCGTCGATCCTGTGCGAATGGATCGGGATAGTGTGGGCACTAAGGGACCGTGAAAAACAAGTTGCTTAAATCCGAAGCACGAAATAAATTCAAAATAAGAAACTCAAATGTCCGAAACGAATCAGTTTGGGCCTTTCTATATGGCATGGGCAGGCCCTCAGACGTTTTTGTCATTTGAAATTTTGTGATTTGGATTTGTTTCGGATTTCGTGCTTCGAATTTTGGGATTCAAACATTTGATCAATTTATTTTTTCGCGAATCCTAATCCGTCGAGCGACAACTTCGGAGTGAATCGGTAGTGCGAAATTTGAAGTCCAAACGTGAAATCGCGCTGATGCGCAAAGCCGGCCTGGCGGTCTGGCAGGCACACTCAATCGTCACATCGATGTTCAAACCGGGGGCCACCACCCTCGATATCGATGCGGCAGTCGACGACTACTTCCGACAGATCGGCGCCGTTCCTCTTTTTAAAAATTATCCGCACAGCACATCGGGAAAACCCGCCTTTCCCGCGGCCACTTGCATGTCACTCAACGAGGAGGTTGTTCATGGGATCCCCAACGGTCGTCCTTTAGTCGAAGGGGACGTGGTGAGCATGGACACCGGCTGCCGCATCGACGGTTGGTGTGGTGATGCGGCTCAGACCTATCCCATTGGGCAGGTGGCCGACGACGTCCAAAACCTGCTCGACGTCACCAAGGGAACGCTTGACCTGGCCATCCGCTTGATGAGCCAGAAAAGTATGTGGTCGGAAGTCGCCGCCGAAATGGCCAAGTTCGTGGCCGACCACGGGTTCTCGACGGTTGAATGCTTCGTCGGCCACGGCATCGGTCGCGAGATGCACCAAGATCCCCAGGTACCCAACTTTGTCAGTAAGCAGTTACGCGGCAGCGGCGACTTTCGCATGGAAGTCGGACTCGTGATCGCCATCGAGCCGATGGTCAACATGGGCACAAAACGGGTCAAAAGTATGCCCGATCAGTGGACCCAGTCGACCCTCGATGGCAAGCCGAGCGCCCACTTCGAGCATACAATCGCCATCACCGAGGACGGGCCTTACTCGCTGACCGGTCCTCCGACTCCGGACGAAGAGGTGCCGCTCGGTGCATTGGCCTCGGAAGCTGGGACAGGAGGAGAATAACGGGGTGTTAGACAAACATATTTTTCGCCGTGTAGGCCTTGAACAGCCGGGCAGGGACAACGTATACTCAGGTGTTTCGGATCATCCCCAACACACGTAGCTTTTGCGGCTTACCATGAAAGTTCGGGCCAGCGTCAAGCGAATCTGTGATAAGTGCAAAATCGTCCGCCGCCGCGGGGTGGTGTTCGTTGTTTGCAGCAATCCACGCCACAAACAAAGACAAGGGTAGCCACTCAGATGGGCCCCATTTAACGGGTAAGGGGTCATCGGGCAAAGAAAAGAGTCGTCGGTGGGCGGGCTGGACAAACATTAGGGGCGGGCTGGACAAACATTAGTTTTCGACGCGCACCCTGCCCGACGGCGCGCGTCCGGTTGAAACGGAGCTGTTCAATATGCCGCGTCTGTTAGGTGTCGACATCCCGGCCGATCGTCCGGCGGTTGTTTCGCTAACGTACCTGTATGGAGTCGGGTCGAAAACGGCTCGCGACCTTTGCCATCAGGCAGGCATTGATCCCCAGGTGCGATCGCGGGAGTTAGGTGAAGACGAAGTGGCGCGGTTGGCGGCCTTGCTCGACAAAGATTATGTCGTCGAAGGCCAACTGCGTCGTCAGACAACACAAGATATCTCCCGACTGCGCGATATCGGCTGCTATCGGGGCTTACGCCATCGTCGCGGCCTGCCGGTCCGCGGACAACGAACAAGAACCAACGCCCGCACACGCAAAGGGCTCAAGAAAACGGTGGCCGGCAAGAAGGGCGTCAAAGATCTGCGGTAAGTGGGATCTGCGGTAAGCGATCAACAATCGAGGAGTAACTGTTTCTGTGGCAAAAACGAAAAAACGAAAAAAACCGCGTCGCAACGTATCGATGGGCGTCGCCCACATCCGTGTGACGTTCAACAACACGTCGGTGACCATCACCGACACCAAAGGCGACACCCTGTGCTGGGCGAGCAGCGGCACGGCCGGCTTCAAGGGAAGTCGCAAGAGTACGCCGTTCGCCGGCCAGTGTGCCTCGCAACAGGCGGCTGAAAAAGCCAAGAAGTATGGTGTCCGCGAGGTTGAGGTACGGGTTAGGGGCCCGGGCAGCGGTCGGGAAAGCGCCATTACGGCGCTCGAGGCGGCAGGCTTGAAGATCAAATCGATTGAAGATGTGACGCCCCTACCACACAATGGTTGTCGGCCCAAAAAGAAACGACGCGTTTAATCAAAGAAAGGTCAAAAAGTGCAAGAGTCAAAAAGTCGAAGAGACTCTTACACTTTTCGACTCTTGCACTTTTTGACTCTCTACCACTCCAAGTAGTGACCTATGGCACGATATACTGGACCCGTTTGTCGCCTCTGCCGACGCGACGGTTTGAAGCTGTTCCTCAAAGGAAGTCGTTGCGACACGCCCAAGTGTGGCTTCGAACGACGTGAGACACCGCCCGGCGCCTCGCAGTTCCGACGCGGAAAACAAACCGATTACGGGCTGCATCTTCGTGAAAAACAGAAAGTGAAACATTATTACGGCGTGTTGGAGCGTCAATTCCGCAAGTATTTTCATCAAGCGGAACGTTCCCGTGGCAACACGGGCGATACGCTGATGTCATTGCTCGAACGGCGGCTGGACAACGTGATCCACCGGCTTGGCTTCGGACAAAGTCGTAGCCAGGCCCGCCAGATCATTAACCATGGACATATCACGGTGAATGGTGGTCGTGTGGACATTTCCAGCTATCTGGTCGGAGCCGGCGACGTCATTCGCGTCAAGAACCGAGCCAAGAGCCTGGATCTGGTGCGAGCCAACCTGGCAGATCATGGTCGTGACGTGCCTGATTTTCTCACGGTCAACGAAAACGATATCCCCGAAGGCTATGTTTCCCGGCTACCCGATGTGAACGATGTCTCGGTACCGGCGCAGACCCAACTGATCGTGGAGCTCTGTTCGCGGTAGGCATTTTGTGCTGGATTTGATCGCTAAAAGACTAACCAATCCCCAGTTTCGGCTGTGACGACTCGATCGCTTTCAGCCGCTGTGATTCAGGGAGATCCCAAATGCACATTCGATGGCGTGGATTAGAACTGCCCAGTGTTGTGGGCTGCGATGTATCGTCGCTCACGAAGACCTATGGCAAGTTTACGGCCGAACCGTTCGAACGAGGATTCGGCTCGACCATTGGCAATGGCTTGCGACGCATCCTTCTCTCCAGTTTGGAGGGAAGTGCCGTCACACAAATCAAGGCGCATCATGCCCAACACGAGTTCACCACCATTCCTGGTGTGCTCGAAGACATCACCGACATCGTGCTGAACGTCAAGTCGCTGGTCGTCAAAAACCATAGCGATTCGACTCGGGTGATTCGTGTTGAGAAAAACACTCAAGGCGAAGTCACAGGGGCCGACATCGAGACGGACGAATCGGTGGAGGTCCTCAACAAAGATCACGTGTTGGCCACGCTCACCGACGACGTACCGTTTGTCGTGGAGATGGTCGTCGAGAATGGTCGTGGTTATATTCCAGCCACCGAACACAGCGCAGGCGGTCAGGAAATCGGCATCATCCCGATCGACGCTATCTTCAGTCCCGTGATTCGGGTTCGATACAGCATTGACGAAACGCGTGTTGGCCAAAAGACAAACTACGATAAGCTGACCCTAGAGATCTGGACCAACGGTTCGGTCGGCCCCGAAATGGCGCTAGTCGAGTCGGCCAAAATCCT
>CAUYYY010000096.1:0-7162 GCA_963577165.1 Planctomycetota bacterium
GGCCTGCGCCGCCGCTTCGGTTTTCAGTCGCCGGCGGTTTGGTCCGTTTCGGTCGAGGTCGATTCGTCAACGACCGTCCTTCCCCGCGAGTGGGCCGAGCAAGATACGATCCTTGGCGATTTCCTCCGGTTCACGGAACAGCATCTGGACGATCCACAGTTGCCGCTCGATCTAGATTCGCTACTGAGAGAGCGATACCTGGCCGGACAGCTTGGCGATGCGATCCAATTCCAGAATCTTCCAATGCGTGAGAATGTTCTGAAGGAGGCGGCCATCCTCGGTGCCGATCTTCTTGGTGCCGATCTTCTTGGGGCTAGTCTACAAGACGTCGTGACAACCGGCGCAGCGACACCAGAATCATGATATCCCCGGCCGAACGGGAGGCCGAAACGTGAAAATCTCGAATCTGCAAGTCGATGGCTTCGGCGTTTGGAGCGGGCTACGGCTCGACGACTTGTCCGAGCAAATGACCGTTTTTTACGGCGCAAACGAAGCCGGAAAAACGACGCTCATGCAGTTCATCCGCGCCGTCCTCTATGGCGTCTCCGATCAGCGCCGTCAGCAGTACCTTCGGGCGACAAGCAACGGACAAACCGGCGGCTCTCTGCTAGTGACCGCTGCCGATGGCGCGATGCAGATCGAGCGTCATCCGACCCTGGAGGGACCGCACGATAGCCAGGTCAAGGTTACCGCAGCCGATGGGACCGTCCACAACGAGCACCTTCTCCAATCCGCGCTTCACGACGTGGACGAAACCACCTTCAACAACGTTTTTTCCGTCGGCCTACGCGAGCTGCAAGAGTTGGGCACCCTGAGCGACACCGAAGCGGCCCAGTCTCTTTACAATCTGACAGCCGGGCTGGATCGTGTTTCAATCCTTGATGTGCTGCACGATTTGGAAACTGCCCGGCATCACTTATTGGCGGACGGGGAGGATCGCTCCGAGATATCCGAGTTATTGACCCAGCGAGAACGTCTCGAAAACGAGGTGAATGAACTTTCGGAGCTTACTGGCCGCTGGCGACGCCTGACAACTCAGCAAAGACGCCTGGGCGACGACGTCTCCCGCATCGAAGCCGAAATTAAAGAGTTCGAACGTCAAGCACGTACGGTTGAAGTCGCCACCGCGATCAAAGAAAAATGGCAGGAGCGCGTAGAGGTCGAAAAACAATTGGCCGAGCTCGGTCATGCCGCGAGCGTCCCGGCCGATGCCATCGATAGGATCGAACAGCTCGCCTCACGTTTCCAGCGTCGACGCCGGCAGCGGACAGCCTTGCGTCGCGAGAGACGTGAGCTTCGTGACCAAGCCCACGCACTCGGCGTGAACCAGCGATTATGGCGAAACGCACCCCGAATCGAAGCCCTCGTCGAACAACAGCAATGGATCGCCTCGCTTGAAACTCAGGCCGCCGGGGTCGAGGCCGACGCCCAATCGCTCGACGCCCAAATTGCCCAAGAATGTTCCTCCGCAGGCATGGTCGATGGCGATCTCACGTTCGCTTCGCTCGAAGTTCCACGCCATGTTTTGTCGTCTCTTCGTGGACCTGCCAAAAATCTTCGTCAGGTACGCCAACGCTTGATTGCGGCACGCGACGAAACAAACGCCTCGCAACAGACGGCAACACAACTGGCCAGCGAAATTCAAGCAGCACTCACGGCTCATTCGCAATCCGATCTGCCGACAACGCTCGATGCGGCAGGCACGCGCGTGGCACAGCTTCGCCGTCGCGTACAAATAGACGAGCGTCTTGAACAAGCGGAACGTCATCAACACGAAATCGAAGACCAAATTCGCGACTTACTCCAACAACAACTGATGCCCCTCTGGGTTCTTGGCGCCCTGGGCGGCGTGTTCGCGCTGGGCGTAGCGCTGGTGCTGGTCGGCTTGCTCATGCCGACCAGCTTCGTTGGCACGCTTGGTGTGAGTTTGGCCGTTTTGGGAATCATCGGTGTCGGGACCGCCATGTCAGCCAAGTTCCTTTGGGAACGATCCAGTGCCAAGCAATTCGATGCCTGCCAGAAGCAACTGCAAATGCTGGCCAAGCAACTCGACCACATGAAACAAGAACGGCAGCGGCTCGATGCGGAACTGCCCGGCGGGGGTGGGCCTCTCACGCTACGACTGCACAATGCCGAAGCCGAGCTGGCCAAGTTCGAGGAGTTGCTGCCGCTTGACGCACGACGCCAGTCGGCGGAACAAGATGCCGTAGCGGCCGATCAGCGAGCCAAGCTGGCGAAAAACGATGTGCGGATGGCCCGGCAGGCGTGGCAAACAGCGCTCTCGGCGGCGAGCCTACCGGGCAACCTTTCTCCCAAGCAAGTCCGCGCACTCGCTCATCGCGGTGGCACACTCAGCCGATTGCAGTCGCAACGGTCAGCCCTTCAGGATAGCGCCAGACAACGACGGGCCGAGTTTGCCGCGATGCAGGATCGAATTGGGCAGTTGGCCGACGATGCGGGCATGTCGCTGATCGGCGAATCGGCGGCCGATCAGTTACGACACTTGGTCCGCGAACTGGCTCACCAGCGTACGGCCATGACACGACGCGACGACCTGCGCCACGCTGCGCGTCGCCTCAAGCGTAAAGAGGCCCGCTGCGAAAGAGAAATCGAACAATTGCGAGCTCGACGTCGCGCGCTGCTCAGCAAAGTCGGCGCCCAAAACGAGGCGGAATTCCGCCGCCTGGTTCTACAAGCCACACGAGTGCAGCTACTCGGGCGTCAGATCTCTTCGCTCACCACGGAAATCAACGCCGCCATCGGCAGCGACACCCACCGCGATGATATCGAAGAGCTTCTTGACTCCAGTAACATAGACCAACTAGACAATCGATGGGAAGGTATCACGACCGATCTGACCGCTCGTGATACGCTGCTGAAAAAGACGCTCCAGCGCCAAGGGGCGCTCGAATCGCAATGTCAGCAACTGACCGACGATCGACGTCTGGCCGAGAAGCACTTGGAACTTGGCGTTGTGAATCACCGTCTACAACGTGCCATCCACCAGTGGCAGGTCCTGGCTGTGACTGGCTTGGTGCTCGAAGCCATTCGTCACGAATACGAACAACATCGCCAACCGGAAACGTTGATCGACGCGTCTGGCTATCTTGAAAAGCTGACCGACGGCCGTTATGTCCGGGTATGGACGCCGCTGGGCGAAGAGGTTCTTTTTGTCGAAGATGGCTCCGGTCAGTCGCTGGCTGTCGACGCCCTGAGCCGCGGCACGCGCGAGCAACTGTTCCTCAGTCTTCGATTGGCCCTGGTCAAAATGTACGCACAACGGGGTATCCACCTGCCGCTGGTGCTCGATGACGTGCTGGTTAACTTCGACGCTCAGCGAGCCAAAGCCGCCGTACGCGTCCTCCGCGATTTTAGCAAGGCTGGCAACCAAGTTCTCGTTTTTACTTGCCACGAGCATGTTTGGAAAATGTTTAAGGCGATGAAAGTCGATGCCCGCCGCTTGCCCGATTGCTCGAAGATGAACTCAACCGCATCGGACACTTCCGTGGCCGTCGAGCAGCCGGCTGTCTCATCGCCAAAGAAACCTGCTGAGAAGCCGCTCCCCGTCAAGGAATTATTCATCGAGGAATCACTCGATGATGAGTATGAAGACGTGGAAGACGACACGGTCGAGGAAGAAGTCGTCGACGAGGTGTTAGAAGACGAAGAGGAGGCGGAGGAAGATTACGAAGAGAAAGATTCCGGCGAGGAATACGAAGAGGAAGATGAGGGCGAAGAGGATGAAGAGGATGAAGAGTACGAGGAAGATGAACTCGACGAGGACGAGGAGGACGAACCGGCCGAAGCCGCTTAATCACTCCCCGCCGATCACACGGTTGGCTGACTTATCGAGCAACGTCCGGTACCGCCCACGCGTGTCCAAGGTAATCCAAGTCAAATAGACGTTCCCGCCGAGCGACACGAACAGTCCAATCAATGCGAGACTGAGCGGCCACCACGGCTTTGCGGTCGCGTTTGGCCCATTGCTCGACGGCTCATCCTCGGTAGCGAGATCAGGCCGCTTCTTTTCCGCCCCATTCGATGTGTCTCTCGCAGCATCTGCGATCGCGCTCTTCGACTCCAATTCGGCCATCGCTCGCTGAACTCCATCCTCGGCAACAACCAACAAATTCGGCTCCAATGGTTTCCGCGCTCGATCCACAGCCGCAGCCTGCTTCGGCAGATCATCTCTGTTTGAACGCTGGATATCCGCTTCAAGATCCTCAGCAGACGGTTCGGAAGATTTCGGTATCAGATCGATGCGGGGCAGCGGCTTGCCATCGGTGTCCGCGTTTCCCACGACGATCCGGTACCGGCGGACACCTCGGAGTTGCGGCGGAATCTCGCTGGTGACCGACTCACCGTCGCGCATCGCCTCGATCAATTGGGGTTCGATGCGAACGATATACTCAAGTTGGTCCTCTTCGATCGGTTGCCAGCCTGTCTCGACGCCGATCATGGAGGCGGCAATTAATGTCGTAATCGCAATCATGATTTTCACTCCAACAAAACAGCCCATCAAATTGGAAGCACCCCGGCTGCTGTATCACGACAGATTTTGTAGCTTCTTCACCAGCAGCCGGGGTGCTGAAATCGTGCAATTATCTATCGGCAGCCACCTGGTACTGAGCCGGCACCGTCTTGATCGCCATCACACCGAGCGAAAAATAAATCTGCATCAATGCGTCCAGGTCCATATCAACAGGGCGAACCTTTTGCGTTGGTACAAAAACAATTCCGCCCGACATCGGCACCGGCGAGGTCGGAATATAGACCAAGTGACAGTCCTGATCGGCAAAACGATAAACCTGCGATCCGGCCAACAGCGCGAGAAACCCACCTCCATGCTCGGTGCCGAAGTTGCAAAACACGACCGACATCGCTTGCATCTGGCCGTCGTCGCCGCCTTTGACCATGCCCACGACCTGCGAAACCGGCCCATAAATGCTCTTGAGGATTGGCACGCGGTTTATGAGATTCTCGATCCACTTTTCTGCTCGGTTCTTTGCCATCGTCTTCACCAACACGCCCAACGTCCAGATGATGGCCAGTACAATGACCCAGCCGATAACGGTGGCAACCGTCTCGCCCGCGACGAGAAGCCCTACTGATCTCAGTCCACGACCAATGGTACTACCGGGTCCCAGCCACTCGGCCAGCAGACCGCCCGCCCAACTCATGATGGCAATCGTAATCACGACGGGCAGGACGACGAAAAACCCGGCCAAAAAAGTGGAGACAACACCCCGCTGCCAGATCCGAGCGATTACTCGCGACATGATTTAGGTTCCTTGCTTGTTTTTAATGCTTTGACGGACTGTTAGCGCAGCCAATCAACAACCCACAAAAATCAATACGTGTCGTACCTATTTGGCAGGCATTGTAACACGATGACTTTCCCAAGCGTAGCGATCGCAATGGCCATGCTTGTATGCAACCGGAAAAACAGTGACAATAGAGAGTGAACTTCAGCACCCCGGCTGCTGTGTTACGAAAGATTCTGTGGCTTCTTCATCAGAAGCCGGGGTGCTTTCCAATGGCTCAGAGCCCGTTTCACTAAGAAATTGTTCGGCCCATGTCCGACGCATCCTCCGCCATGCCCACACCTCGCATGCCAGCGCCTTGCCAGCGATGGGTCGGTGCTTTGAAGCTTGCGGTGATCGTGCTGGTCACGCTGGGCATCGTCTACACGGTCCACAGCGGATGGGACCAACTGAGCAGTTATTCGTGGAAGGTCAAGCCTTCTTGGCTATTGATTTCGGCCGCGCTTTACTTACTCGGCCTGTTGCCTGTGGCCCTGTTCTGGCGTCAGATATTGCGGGCTCTCGGCCAACGCCCGACTTGGTGCCAGACGCTCCGGGCCTACTTCCTCGGCCACCTCGGCAAATATGTACCGGGCAAGGTCATGGTCGTCGTGATCCGAGCCGGAGCAATCGGTGGCGACGTTAATCGGCCTCTGGCAGCCGTCAGCGTGTTTCTCGAAACTTTGACGATGATGGCGGTCGGCGCTTTTGTTTCGGCGGCCATTGTCATTGGCGTGTTCGGCTGGCACCATCGGTTGGCATGGCTGGCCGCCGGAGTGCTTGTGGTCGCCGGACTGCCGACGCTGCCGCCCATTTTCCGAACGCTGGTGCGGCGAATGCCTTCGCACTGGCTGTGTGAGCACAACCACGTCGCTCTTGAGAGGATCACCTATCGCCTTATGCTCCAAGGTTGGATCGCGATCACCATAGGCTGGTCGCTGATGGGGCTGAGCCTGTGGGCAACGCTCCGCTCGCTCGGCACGGCCGATCTGCGGTGGCCGGCCGATTGGCCCCTGGCAACGGCCGCCGTTGCCCTGGCCACGGTGGTTGGTTTCGCTTCGCTGATTCCTGGTGGAGCCGGTGTTCGCGATTGGGTGCTTGCGGCACTGATGATTTCCAGGTTTGGCGTCGCAACCGCCCTCGTTTCCGCCTTCGTGCTGCGAATGGTTTGGCTCGTGTCGGAGCTAGCGATTTCAGGTATTCTATATAATGTCGGGAAAAACGACTCCAGCCAAAAACGCGAACAGCGCCAACATCCATGACACCACCATTGATCACAATTGTCGTGCCCGTTTTCAATGAGACGGAAAGTCTCGACCAGCTCTACACCGAGTTGATCGACGTGGCGACGCAACATCGTTATCGACTGCAAATCATCTTTGTCGACGACGGATCGGCCGATAACTCGTGGAACGTGATCTCCCGCCTTGCCGCCGCCGATTCGCAGGTCCAGGGCATTCGGTTCCGTCGCAATTTTGGCAAGGCTGCGGCGCTCAGCGCCGGATTCGACGCGGCCCAGGGCCAGCAGGTCATAACCTTGGATGCCGATCTGCAGGACGATCCGGCCGAAATCGCTCGCTTTATCAAAAAAATGGACCAAGGTTTCGATGTCGTCAGCGGCTGGAAAAAGGTTCGCCGTGACCCTTGGCACAAAGTCATCCCGTCGCGGATCTTCAACTGGATGGTCAGCCGCCTGACGGGCGTTTCACTGCACGACCACAATTGTGGCATGAAATGCTACCGCCGCGACGTGATTCACGAGGTCCGTCTCTATGGTGAGCTGCATCGCTTCGTGCCAGTGCTGGCGGCTGCCCGCGGCTACCGCATTGGCGAGCTGGTCATAGAGCATCGGGCTCGAC
>CAUYYY010000097.1:0-7160 GCA_963577165.1 Planctomycetota bacterium
CCGGCGTATGCCACACGTCGACTTCCTGGTGCCAGACGAAGGTTGGTGAGTAGTCTGCGCCCCGTGCCTGGGGATCGGGTGTCTGGGAATCCGATGTCTGGGAAACGGGAATTTGGGGTACAAGCAAGAGCGGTGCCGTGGCCTGATCGCGAACCTCTTGGACCGGATCGAAACGAAACATGCCTTGAATGGTCGAAAGCCGCCCGGGGTTGGCCGGTGCAGAGGGAACGGGTTCGAGCCGTTCGCGTGCAACGTGCCATTGCACCGAGCGGTTTGCCCGAATTGTCAGGATGCCGCGTTGGGTCGCCGCATCAGGCAGCGAGGCAAGCCAAACGGAAGTTTCGCCGGTCAGTGGCCTGGTGCGTTGCACAAAGATATCAACCGCCTCTCGGGGCAGACCGTGCAGTGGAACGACCCACGACTCGTGGGCAGAACCGTGGGAACCACTTTCCAATTGCTCGTTTTGCCACTTTGCCACGATCGGCTGCTGGCCCTCGGCGTCGAGTGACCAGGTCCACGAGTTCGCCGGTTGTGACTGCTCGGACTTGTTGGCCAGCCGGACCGTCACCTTACGGATACTGCCCGATTCGACCTGGCAGTGGAAGCGATGGGTTTCGGTAAGCGTCGGTCCGTCAATACTTACCTCCGTAAGCACTTCGGCCGTGTAGTGCGGCTTTTCGGGAATAAGTCCGATTCGCAGTCGGTCCGAACCTTTTGGCGCGGCCAGTAGAATGCCTTGGCTGTTGTCATCGAGTAACGTGCGATCTTTGGCCGACAACCGTGCCGCATCCAACTGGGCCAGATCATCGCCACCTTCGATATCTAGATCTAGTTGGAAATCTCCCCCGTCCAGATAGGGGGCGACTCGGGCCAGTACCAACGGAGTGCTCTCCGAGCGACAGCCAAAGTCGACGATCGGCAAATCGGCAGACGTCAGATGGCCGCGCCGCACGTTGCCCGTGATGTAGAGTCGGACAGACTGTTCGGGAGAAAGCGGACGCGCCAGCCGTACGATCAGTTGTGTGTGGCCCTGTGTGTCGCGGGTCTGCCAATCGACCGCGATCCCCGGTGGTTCGGATTCAACCGCACGGATCGTCCAATCGTCCGCGACCAAGGCTTCGAGACTGAAAATGTGTGGGCCGGTGGTGCGAAATTCTGCCCGAACGTGGCCGGTCACTTCCCGCTCGGCCAACTCCAACGTGGTCCCGGTTCGACAGGTCATGTGCAAGTCATGGCGACCTTCGACGACACGATCGATACTCGCAATGCTTACCTCGACCATCGCGTCCGGGCCGAAGTACTGAATCGCAATCGACTCGGTGTTTGTTTCGGTCTTGGCGGTGACTGGTTCGGCTCGCTGCGGGTCCCTTGGGATCCGACGACCGTTCGAAAGATGCAATTGTTCCAGTGCCAGAGGTTCGGAGACGTGCAGCTGCGCACCACCTTCGATCCAAAGGACATCCTGGGGTCGAACAACAGGAAGGGTCCAGCGCTGGTTTGTTTCGAGCGGTGCCATGGCAATCAGCCGCAGGTCGGCCTGGCCTTGGATCGAATCGGGCAGCTCGATCTCGACCGTGATGAGCTCGCTCGGGGCCGGCTGCGGCTCAGCGTCGCCGGTCGGGTGTGTCGTTTCCGTCACCGCATGAACCGGATGCCACGGTAACGACTCGGTGCCTAGGCGGACATCGAGCAACGTCAGACGCCGATCCAGGACAATTTGCAGGCGATGCGGAAGGCGTTGTTGCTCGCTGGTCGCTGGCGACATGCAGAGAATGTGTGCGGTCAGATCGACACCGCGCGGCGAAATATTGTACACCAACTGTTGACTCAATAGCGTTGAGGGTTCGGGGCGTTGGCTTCCAGAGTCCGAGCCAGAGCTTCTAGAGCCAGAGATCGGGGCGATGCGGAGCACCGCGTCAGAACGACCACCCAACTCGATTTGCCAAGTCTGCTTCGAGTCGTTCCAGTCACTCGGCGGCAGCACAACGCCAACATCGACGCTGGGAACCGCGCCGGGCGGCAAATGAAGAATGAGCCGTTTGGAGGGGCTCCGCGGCAGATGAAGATGAAACTCTACGTCGCTTGGCATCGTGCGCACCGCACGCAACGACCAGCGGAATGACAAACTGCCTGTTCGGTCGATTACCAGACCGGCACCGGTCGCTGCCGATAGGCCCAATGCCACGGGCGTGTTTTTTTCGTCCTCCCAGTGAGCCTCCAATATCGCCAAATCACATCGGCCCAGTGGAAGCACCGCAGGCTGGTCGCCCAGATGCCGGACACCCAGATGCCGGACGACAAGCGTGGCCCTTCCTGCGACCAACGCTTGACCGACCAGCGTTGCTTCGTACGTTGCATCCTCGATACGCGAAGCCGTCATGATAGCCGACGTCGCAGGACTCGCCGCGGCGAGCTTCGTCAGCCGCTCAAACTCGGCCTCGTCGATGGGCAAGTATCGTGTGTCGCCGCGTGGCCAATCGTCGGGCCGACCGGCCGGTACGAAAACACGCCGGTATCGCAGACCGACACCCTTGGAAACCGAGGGACTCGCCAGGCTCGAACGCGGACCGTCTGATTCGTCAAATGCTTCGACTACCCCACCAGATGGGAGCGAAAAGATCATCAGGGCGGCTACCCATCGCAAGCAAAGTAGCCGTAGTCGTCGGGTACCTCTCATCGATCGCTGCTCTCGGAGACCGAGGGTGCCGGCGACACCATGGCCATCGTGGTTGTCCCGGAGGATGCGGAGTCCGCGGCTTGCGATGCGGCAAGGGATTCGGTGGCCGTCAGATGTCGGAGGACCGTGCTGCCACCGCTTCGGACAACCACCTTGGCAGCCGTGCTGCGACTCAGCAGGCGCTGCAACACGGCCGCCACAAGTGCCAATCCCACACCCAATGCAGCGGCCTGGATAGCCATGATCGCCGGATCGGGAAAAGCGACGGCCAAAATCAGCAGCACGGTCGCCAAGGCTAGCAACAGACCCGCCTTTTTCGGAAACGGCATGGTCATCAGCAGCAGGCCCGCCAGCAATGCACTGCCTGAAACGACCAGGACAATGTACGACCGGCTGGCCGAAACGAACTTAACCGAATCGAGCGACCCCAACTTACTAAAGACGTAACGATTTGTTCGACGCGGCAACGGTGTGCCCATCTCGGCGCCGACCCACTGTTCGAGTTGTCGTTGATCGAGCTGCGAACGACGCGTCCAATAATATCCTTGCCACTGCCAGTCAAACTCGGCCGTCAACTCGCGCGGCGCGGATAGGAGGTGCTCATTTTGTGGGAGCACCAGTTGCCAATAGACATTCCGCTCAGATACGGTACCCAGAAGTCTGGCGAAATCGGCCTGATATTTACGGCCAAGCCCCGTATGGGGCAACTCGTAGCGCAGTTCGATCCGCTGCGAAGGGTTCATTTCCGGCGATAGGGAGACTTCGATGCCACCTGCGGTGCCGATTCGAAACGACTTAATCTGGCCGTTGACTTTCACTTCCAACTGATCCGGTGATACCCCGGCCGGAAGCTGTACACGAAGCAGGCCGGACGACGACCGGATAACCATGGCCACTCGATCCTGTCGGGCCGATGGGGTAAACCAGGATTGGACCCATACTCGCTCAAGAATCGTGGCGCGGGCCGCTTGAGATTCCGCAAGCTGGACAGAGAGCGGCACGGCTTCAACTTTTCCTCGCCAGCGCATGCGGAGCGTGTGACGCAATGACTGACGGTCGCCCACTAGCTCGACAGACTCCCAGCTGTTCACTTGCTTTCCAACCGAAACCTTGGGTGAAACGTGGATCGAATTCGGCGAAGTAACGAAAACTTCGCATTCGCTGATCTCCCCGTCGGCAGGTTTGACAATGGGCACAGTCAACGCCACGCTCTGTTGCGGTTGCAAAGGACCGAGTGCAAACGGAAATTGTATCTGCAAGGCAAAGCTGCCGATGCGCGCATGTCCCAGTGCGACGCGCACCGAGGAGAGCTGAGCTGCGTTGTCTGGCAGATTTGGATCGCCGGACAGATCTGGGCCGCCTGGCAGGGGTACCTTTTCAAGCACCTTCAGTTTTTCGCCGTCGAGCTGCACCTCGAATTGATCGAGCGACTTCAACTCCGGTGGAAGATGAAGCAAGACATGTTCGACCGGCTCGTACGCAACGTGGTACTTCAAGATTTGCTTGACGGTCGACTGCTGCTCATGCAACACGATTTGGGCGGAAATCTCAGATCGAACGGTTTGCGGCTGCACGGTCACATCGGCCAGAAACGTTGCGTGAGCCGCATCGGACCGGAAATACAAAGGTTCTTGTTGCCGCTGCGGTAATTCGATAAAGGTCGACATGGCGGGCTGGGGCGACAGCCCGGGCATCTCTCCGGTGACGGGCTCGATCACGATGTTGTCGTCCGGCACGATAACCACGGTCGCCGGCGTATGCGATCGAACGTCCGGCACGGGCAACGCGAATTGTATCCGCCTTGTGGATTGATCCCCGAGCCGATTGGCAAAGGGCCCATCGTCGAACTTGCGGTGTGCGCGGATTTCAAGACGCTCGCTGCCTTGCGATGGCTCACGCAGACGGGCAAGCACGACGCCTTTGTCGTCGGATAGAAGCCATTGGTCAACGATATTTGGCGGGCCCACGGCATCGATCTCCCAGTCGAGCATATCCACCTCGAATGAAAACGTCTTGGCGTCGCCCACGAAATAGTTGAGACGCGCATGAAGATCCACGCGCCGGGCACTGACAAATACAACATACTCCGGATCAACCCGAAGATGCGGCTGCCGGGAAATAACCTGCGTCAGGAGCCGGCTTGGTTGGCGAAAGTATTTGAAGGCATACTGCACCTGGCCATTGCGAAGCTCCTCGGGTAGGTCCACCACTTCGACCTGGTGGACACCTTCGAATGACGGGTCGGTCTCTTCCCAGAGAACGTTCCAATTGCCGTCGACCTGGATCGCGATGTCTCCCGTCTGGCGTACTGCCCCCAATACGTCAAAGCCAGCCAAATCGAGCGGTGTCTCGGCCTCGATCGCCTCCGGTGTTCTCTCGGTTTTCAATCGAATGTTGACCGGTCCGCGTTGTTTGCTCCCTAGCTGCACGACGACGATCGGACGAGTCATTGCGGCAGGTGCCTCGGGATCATCCGTTTCAAGTTGCGTTATGGTGTAAGGCGATGCGACCGTGCTAGCCAACTTGGTGCCTGCCGGCAGTCGCACACGAAATTGGTGCAGTGGAGCACCCAAGCTCTCGACGTTCAAAAGGGCTGTGGGACTTGCCGTGGGGCTGTCGACGCGTAAAGAGATCGCACCGGTGACGCTGAGCGCGGAGGTTGACCGCGATAGGAGAGGACCCGGTTCACGCCATGCCAGCTCGAAAGAGCCTCCCAGTCCTTCGGCGACGAACTCGGTACTTTCGCCGTCTTGTGCTCGGCGCGATACCAACGTCACTCCTTCGCTAGCCCGAGCGACAGATTCCATATTGACCGTTAACTTCAACCTCGAGCCCACGGCACGCGGTGTACTGAGTCGCAAGATCGATTCGTCATCTCTCCGCGCTACGGGGACAGAAATGTCGAACGTGACCCTTCGCTGCTCGGCCGGTTTTCCGCGGAGCCACAGGACGTAGCTCTCGCCGGCCTCGTCATAATGCAAAAACTCACGCTCTGGGTCGAGTGTCGTCGGCGACTTGGACAGGATGCTTTGCCCCAAACCCAACGGTACGCCAACCCATTGGTCCGTATGGAGGAGGACAGCCAGTTCGATTTTCAATTCGGCTCGATCTGGATAAGCCCGCCCGGAGGCGTCGAGGCGCTGCAAAGTGAACCGCGGCTTGCCTTGTGGCTGACCAACACCAAATTGCGATTGGTATGCTTGAAAAAAATCTTCGAATTGAAATCCGAGTACCTGCTGAAGTTTCCCGTCCTTGTCCGGGAGCAAAAACGTATCGGGCTCTTGGCGGCCCGCAGCACGGCGGGTGTCTTCCGCAGGCGTTGTCTGCGAAGGCGCCGTTTGAGCCGTCCCAGAAGAAACATCGGAAGAGACATCTTCGTTCGCCGAGGTTTCGACGACTTCCGCCGGCGGATCAACCATGTCTTGCCCGAGGCCAGAGCGGTCATTCCAGACCAACACCACGGCAAAACATACCAGGGCACGTGTGACGAAGTTTTTCACAGTTGGCTAACCCATCGTGGCCCTGCACGAAACGCGACATAAGGCGCAACCGCAGAATTCCAAAACGCGGGCCTTTGGCTGCACCGTCGGATGACAAGACGCCGACCGCAGGCGACCAGGCAAAGCTTATCAGGCTGCTCCTCGGCCTATCAGGCGGTTTCTCGGGCGGGCCGTTATGCGCCGTCCTGAGCCTCTGATTCCGCTGCGGCTTCTTCGGCACGCAAGAAGAGCGCTTCGTTCACCACAGGAATAAATGCTTCGCCAAATTTGACTACCGGGTCCCTGTCTGCCGAGTTGACAGACCCCGTAATTTGGTAAGTGAGGTACATCTTGTACAACGAAGTTGCCCCAGGAAACGCTAGCCGAACTGACAACGGTGCCTTCCACTCGGGCCCCGAGCCGTATGCCCAATAGACACGGTCACTCACCGCCGAGTGATGAGATTCCTTGCGAAACACGGTGGTGAAAAACTGTGACGTGCTCTCCTCCTTTCTCGACGCGTACTTTTTCAACTCGAAAACTTTGGTTTGCCTTGTACGCAGTTGCCGATAACCTTTGCCCGGATAACAAATCTGCGGATTGTGCACGATCATTTCGCGGGGACTACCACAGATCAGCCACACACTAACACGATCTCCCGTCTCTTTGTTTTTATACGTTCGCGAAAGGTGACCAACCGCTCCCGACACCCTAATCACATCAGCCGTTACTTCTTCTTCCGTACCTTCCCATAGACCAACGTTCAAAGGCACGTCGCTGATCCGTTCGGCCAATACTCGTGAGTCGGCAACCGCAGCAGACCACCGATGCGACCACTGGCCTTGCACATAGGTCAACAAACCAATCAATACAATCGCGACTACCATCGGCGTGTATCGAGACATGACAATCCACCTAAGAACGAGAAAGAATTGGCCACCAAGTGCTTCAGCCTACCGGAGCGTCCGTACCGCCCGCAACCTTGGCGTGAGCAGGTCGTGAAC
>CAUYYY010000098.1:0-7148 GCA_963577165.1 Planctomycetota bacterium
TCGCTTTTACGTCTGAAGTGCCCATGCACCCATTCATACACCTTCTTCGAAAAAATCAACTAGATGCAGTGCTGGCTATTGTGAGGATACCTATCTGAGGCATAAAGATGAGTAAACGAACGATCGCCATTCTGGCAACGCTCGACACCAAGGGCCGCGAAGCCCAATACCTGCGCGAGCGGATAGAAGCCTACGGACACAGCGCACTAATCGTCGATTGCGGCGTTGTCGGCCAGCCGGCCACTTCCGCCGAGATAACGCGCGAAACGGTCGCCGAGGCGGGCGGTGTGGCGCTGACAATACTGCTCGAGAATCCCACCCGGGAAGAGGCCGCACCTGTCATGGCCAGTGGAGCTATCGAGCTTGTTGCCGATCTGGTGCGGCAGAACCAGGTTCACGGTGTGATCGGCATGGGGGGAACCCAAGGTACGACATTGGCTACCAAGGTCATGCGAGCTCTGCCCTACGGCTTGCCAAAGGTGATGGTCTCGACGATGGCGTCCGGAAACGTGGCTCCCTGGGTGGACATCAAAGACATTACAATGATGTTTTCGGTGGCCGATATCTTGGGCCTGAATCCGCTCACGCGCAAGATCCTCGCCAATGCAGCAGGGGCTGTGTGTGGGGCGGCGAGTACCGATGTGATGCTCGACACGAGCCAGCGGCCTCTGATTGCGGTCACGACCGTGGGTATCACTACCCAAGGAGCGATGAAGGCGGTCGAGGTGTTGGAGCAGGCTGGCTACGAGACAATCGTGTTTCACGCGATTGGTGCCGGTGGCCGGGCCATGGAACAGTTGATGCGTGAAGGGGTGGTGAGCGCAGTGCTCGACTATGCGACGATCGAAGTGTCGAATCAGATGTACGAGGCTCTATTGGCGGCGGACGACGATCGGCTAACGACCGCGGGCCGACTCGGGTTGCCCCAGGTCATCTGCCCGGGTTCGATCGAAGTACTCGTATTCGGTGAGCCGGAGACCGTACCGCCGCCTTTCAATACGCGGACGTTGATTCGACATAGCCCGCAGATTACCGACGTGAGGCTAAACAAGGACGAGATGATGACGGTGGCACAAGAAGTGGCAAAGCGGCTTGGCCACACGCGCGACAGCGCGGTATTTATGGTTCCGACCGCCGGATTTGATAGTTATGGCGTGAAAGGGCAGGGATTCCACGACCCCGATGCCGATGCTGCATTTGTTACGACGCTTAAGAAACACTTACCAGGCAACTTTGAAGTCATCGAGCGCGACACGCACATCGATGATCCCAATTTCGCGACAGAGGCCGCCAGCAGGCTTATTCAACTTGTGGAAGCTCGCCAGAATGATTGAATGATTAAGGGCGTTTTCCATGGCCAAACGATACACTCGACAACAGTTTATAGATCGCTTGCGGAGCGAGATGGATGCGGGTCAGCCGCTGGTAATGACTGGCGCGGGGTCGGGCATCTGCGCCAAGTTTATCGAGCGCGCCGGTGTTGACATTCTCGGTGTCTACAACACGGGTTACTTCCGCATGCAGGGTTACGGCTCGCTGGCGGGCATGCTGCCGATGGCCGATGCCAACCAGATGGTGTTTGACATGGCCCGGCGCGAGGTGCTGCCACAGGCGCGCAGCGTCCCGGTGATCGCCGGACTCAACGGCGTCGACGTGCTGCGCAATATGCGGCTGTTTCTAGAAGACTGTTCCCGCATTGGCCTGTCGGGTGTACACAACTTCCCCACGGTGGCGTGGTTCGACGGTCAGTTTCGGCGCACTCTCGAAGAAACCGGCCTCGGGTACGAACACGAGATCCGCATGCTGCAGATCGCTCGCGAGCTGGACATGCTCACCATCGGCTACGCCTTTAGCGAAGAAGACACGCGACGCCTGATGAATGAAGCCGAACCCGACGTATTCATCTTTCACGCCGGCATCACCCAGGGCGGTTTGACCGGCTACGGCGCCGGCAGCAACCTGCACGATACCGCAAGGCGCTCGCAGGAGCATTTCCAGATCGCGCGATCCATCAAGCCGGATGTGATTCTGCTGGCACACGGCGCCGCACTGAGCGACCCCGACGCCGCCCAGCATATGGTCGACCACACCGACTGCGACGGCGTGCAACTCGGGTCGGCCATTGAACGGCTGGCTATGGAGAAGCCGCTGGAAGAACGGGCTGCGGCGTTCAAGGCCATCCGCTTTACAAAGGATCGCCGATGAATCCGGTGAAGGTCACTTTTTTCGACAACGCCCGGAACATCTTCAGTTGGCGTTTCCACGAGGCGCTGCTGGCCACCGGCGCACTGACCGCGACGGTGCGCTCGGCCCCCATACTGCCGAGCGAGGTAGACTGATGCCGCTGGTTGATTTTGACAGCTTGATGGCCGACGCTGAGGCGGGTGGGTATGCCGTGGGCTACTTTGAAAGCTGGGATCAGCATTCGCTGATGGCCGTAGCCGACGCCGCCGAGGCGATGCGTTCGCCAGTGATCGTCGGGTTCAGCGGCATCTATCTGCCGCACCCGCGGCGTTGTGTCCGCGACCCGCTGTCGTTGTATGCGCAAATGGGTTTGAGCCTCGGCCGCGCATTGTCGGTGCCGGCGTGCCTGGCCGGATGAGCGATGGGTAATTGACGCGATCGGCCAGGGCTTCAACCTGGTGATGTACGCCGACGAGCGGATGTCGACCGAGCAGCTGGAGCCGGTGATCCGGCGGGTGTGTGCGAAAGCGCATCCGGCGGGCGTGGCAGTGGAGGCGGAGATGACCGCGGTGCCGGGCGTCGGTGGCGACTTGGCCACCGCAGCAGGTCTCGTCCAACTGACCGACCCACGCGCGGCCGGCGAATTTGTCGAGCGCACCGGGATCGACGCCCTGGCGGTCAATCTCGGCCAGGCCCACCTGCACGGCCGCGAGGCGCTGAACCTGGATCACGATCGTCTGGCCCAACTGCGTAAGGTCGTGAACGTGCCGCTGGTGTTGCACGGCGCTAGTTCGATCGCCGCCCACGATATCACCTGCGCAGTGGCCGGGGGCATTCGCAAGGTCAATGTCGGCAGCGCGCTCAAACAGGTGTTCTTTAGGGCGACAGCCGACGCCGTGAAACAGGCCGACCCGGAGGCCAATCCCTACGAAGTCATCGGGTCGGGGCTGGCGGCTGACGTGCTCGCCGCCGGCCGTCGCGCGATGCAACAGGAAGTGCAGCGGTGGATGACGCTGTTGGGCAGCGCCCAACAGGTCGAAACGAACAGGGGGACAGCGTGAACGAGCAAATCATCATTCCGAGCATGGGCGCCACCAGTAGTGACGTGCTCATCATGCGGTGGTTCGTCGAGGTCGGCCAGCGCGTCGAGGCCGGCCAGCCCCTGGCGGAGGTGGAAACCGACAAGGCAGTGGTGGAGTTGGAGTCATTTCGCAACGGTTACGTGCAACAACTGCTGGCCAAGGTCGGCGACACGGTGTCGATCGGCGACGCCGTGGCGGTCGTGGGAGATGAACCGCAATCGTCGGCGGCGCACGACGCGGCTGCGGATACAGGCAGCGGCGCCGTCGCCGCCACCGACCGGGCTGAACCGGACTACACAAGCCAGCCGCTCGCAACGCAGACCGCGCCGGCCGACAACCTCGATGCCGAGGTGCTGACCGCGATGTATCGTCGCATGGTACTGATCCGCAAGTTCGAGGACCACCTGTTCGCATTGTTCCTCCAGGGACAGGTTCCGGGCACGCTGCATCAATGCCAGGGGCAGGAAGCGGTAAGCGTCGGGCTGAGTGCGGCATTACGTCGCGATGATTGGGCATTCAGCACGCATCGGCCGGTCGGTCACCTGCTGGCCAAGGGGGCGCACCCGCGGGCCATCGCCGCGGAGATCTGGGGCAAGGTGACCGGGTGTTCCGCTGGCAAGGGCGGCCAAATGCACCTGCAAGACATGGACGTCTCGACGCCACCGTCCAACGCGATCGTCGGGGGCAACGTGCCTATCGCGGTCGGCGCGGGGATTGCGTTTCGACTGCGCGGGGACGACCGCGTGGCCGTCAGCTATTTCGGTGACGGTGCGATGAACATCGGCGCGCTTCACGAAGGCCTCAACCTGGCCGCGGTGCGTGACGCGCCGGTGATCTTTGCCTGCGAAAATAACCTGTACGGCGCGTCGACGCACGTGTCGCTGGCCACGGCCATTGAGGACCTGGCCGACCGTGCCGCCGCCTACGGCATCCGCGGCGTGGTCGTCGACGGCATGAACGTGCTGGCGTGTTATGACGCGGCGCGCGCAGCGGTGGCGCGGGCTCGGGCGGGCCAGGGGCCGACGCTCATCGAGTTTAAGACCTACCGCTACCCCGGCCACTCCCGCGGCGACCCGCAGGGCTATCGCGATAAAAAGGAAGTCCACCAGTGGCGCAGGCGCGACCCGATCAAGCATTGCCGGCAGGTGTTGATCGACAAGTACGGCCTCTCGGAAGGGGAGGTCGACGCGATCGACGTGGTGTGTCAGGCCGAGGTCGAGGACGCTGTCGCCTACGCTCACCAAAGCGAAGACCCGTCGCCCGAGTCGGTATGGGCCAACGTGCTGGCCGGCGAGAATCGCCCCCTGCATGAGGTTCCGACGCCGGCCGGCGCTTCGTCAAGACCCATGTCAATGGTCGAAGCGCTACGCGATGCCATTCGGCTGGCCATGCAGAAGGACCCGGCGGTGTTCATGCTCGGCGAGGATATCGGCATTACCGGTGGCTTCGGCGGGGGGTTCACCGTATCGCTCGGCTTGTCAGACGAGTTCGGCCACGATCGTATTCTCGACACGCCAATCAGCGAGATTGCAATCGTCGGTGCGGCAGTCGGTGCGGCGATGGTGGGACAACGCCCGATTGCGGAGATGCAGTACGGCGACTTCGTGTTCTGCGCGATGGACCAAGTCGTGAATCAAGCGGCGAAGATGCGCTACATGAGCAACGGACACGTGTCGGTGCCGATGGTGCTGCGTCTCCCGGTGGGGGCGTCCAACCGCGGCGCGCAGCACGGCCAGTGCAGCGAGGCATACTTCATGCATACGGCCGGGCTGAAGGTGGTTTGCCCTTCGAACTCGTACGACGCCAAAGGCCTTTTGCTGGCCGCGATCCGTGACGATAACCCCGTCGTTTTCCTCGAGCACAAGCTGCTGTATGGTGCCAAGGGCGGGCGCCAGGAAAAGGCGTCGGTGGACCCCACGGCTACAGTGCCCAAAGGCGATTACGAAGTGCCGCTGGGCACGGTGAAGCTGACGCGGACCGGACAAGATGTGACGGTGCTGGCGAACATGTTGATGCTGCATCGCGTGATGGCCGCGGCCAATGAACTTGCCAAGCAGGGCGTGGAGTGCGAGGTAATCGACATCCGCTGCCTTGTGCCGCTGGATATGGAGACGATCGTGCAATCGGTGACCAAGACAAACCGCGTGCTGATCGTTGAAGAGGACAACCTAACCGGCGGCTGGGGGGCGGAGGTGGCGGCCCGGCTGAGTCATGACGCGATCTACCAGCTCGAAGGGCCCATCGTGCGGCTCGCGGCACCCGATACGCCCTTGCCCTGTGCCGCGCAACTGGAAAAACACTACGTCCCCAGCGTGGACAAGATCCTCGCCGCGGTGAGGCAGACGCTCGAAGCATGACCGACCACAGCTGCTTTTCGGCGCGGGGCTCAGACCATACCACCGTCTGGGCAACGATCGGGCCTTCCCAGGGCTTGTCTCCCACTAGCACAAGCTCGTGCTGTTTTTTTGCCTGATGAACGGTGCGCACCAAGGGTACCGCCCAGATTCGTGTAAAAATACACCCTAAGCAGCACGCCAGACGGCCGGGGGTATGTCGCTGCCTAGACATGATCGCTAACTGCATACTATCTCACCCACAGATTGGCCGATCGTGGAAGCGATCGTGATCGTAACCTCGATAATCTTCACGGCGCTACGGCTTGCGAATGATCGCACGGATGGACATTCCGAGTTACCTTTTTCACGGGTGCCTTGGACGCCTTCATATGGTCCCGTTGGTACATGGGGTACCCCATCTCCTTATCTAATTCTGTCCAGGCACCGTCATCGGAAGCTATTTTGGCCCAGTTAAATTCCTCCGGTCGCGGCGAGATGTCAATCATCGTATTGCGTTTGAAATAGCAAGTGTAAGTTTGCTCGTAAGTTGGTTCTGTGTGCTTCTCGATCGTTTCCACCACCGGGAAGGTAACCGTCACGGTGCCTCCGCGCTGAACGCCGCTCACGAGGAGATAACGGCCAATCCATTCTAGCGGTATCTCCGCATCATTTACTTGGCAGCGCACCGCCTTCTTGTCGACCCAGAGTGGGATGCGGACGCTCATCTTCTTGGCCTGCTTGTTGGTCAACACGACCTTGCCTTCATTGGGTAGGTAGCTGTCAATATCGACCCCAGGCGAAGCGCGATTCAACAGGAGATTGACTTGCGCTATGCCATTTTCAAATCGAACGATTGCATCCCACGCTTCGTAAAGCGCCATCATGGCGTTCGCGTTGCAACACATCGTCCACCAGGCATAACTCTTGGTCAGCTCCGCACAGGAGACGAAGGAACCAATGTTTCTCTCCAGCACGTTGTCCGTAACATTTATCCGAGGGTCCATCTCGAACTCCGGCGAATGGGCGACAATGTGCTCTAATCGCTCGCGATCCAACAGTTGATGTTCCACCAGGTGGTTGCGGACCATGGAATCCACATCTTCCCAGTAATCACCCACCCCGCCTCGGAAAGCTTGATCGCAATATAGATCATCTCCGCCAGGGCGCAAGAAGATCACAGGACAGGCACTGTGTTTTGCAGTCTTCCGCTGCCATTCGGTCATCGCTTAATGCGACAGCGAATATTTGGGGAGAAAAAACTGGGATTGACGACTTGACATCACCATTTTCCGAGAGACGATACGGGCGTTCATTATATGGTCACATGTATCGTTAAGGACGACTCCCATGACAGTGCCCAGGACCCAGCTCGTCGATCTCGACGTAACTCACTACTATCACTGTATTTCGAGATGAGTCAGGAAAGCACCTCTCTGTGGTGAAGGATTCGAACACCGAAAAGACTGGCTGGAAAATCGGGTCGAAGAATTGGCCAGCATCTACGCCATTTCTGTCGCCAGTTTTTCAGTGCTTGACAACCATTTTC
>CAUYYY010000099.1:0-7044 GCA_963577165.1 Planctomycetota bacterium
AACGACGTCAAGCGGTTGAATATGCCCGAAACGCAGTCGGGCGGGACCGTGTGTCGGAGCGTCGGGCTTGCCGTGTGTTGGGCCAACCGCGAAGCACGCAACGTCGCCAGGCTCATGTACCGGATGAGAGACGGAACTGCTGGTCGTCATGGTAGGTCAGTCTTGGGCCTCGGACGATTGCTCTAATTCGTTAGCACAGCGTGGACATCGTCGTCGGCCACGTCGTCGACAAGTTCGACGTGGCCCATGCGAGTCGGCAGCACGAACCGCAGTCGCCCATGCTCTACCTTCTTGTCGTGTCGCATGAGCTCGATCAATCGATCCGCACCGATCTCAGGAAACTCCTCGGGCAGGTCGACTGGCAGGCCGAGTGCGGCGAGCAGCTCGCTTTGTCGGCGAGTGAATTCGTTGTCGACTTGTTCGGTGTCGGGGCGCTTGAGACGTTCGGCCAGGCGCGAGGCACAGATCATGCCGATCGACACGGCTTCGCCGTGGAGCAGCTCGCCATAGCCGGTGGCCGCTTCGATCGCGTGGCAAAACGTGTGGCCATAGTTGAGCACGGCCCGGTGGCCCGTCTCCTCGCGCTCGTCGGCTTCGACGACGTCGGCCTTCAGACGACAACAGCGGGCAATGACGTGTTGCAGCACGTCGGCATGGCGCTCGTTAAGCCCGGCAATGTTCGCTTCGAGATAGGCGAAGAAATCGGCGTCGAGGATTACACCATACTTGACGACCTCGGCCAAGCCGGCGCGGTACTCGCGCTCGGGCAAGGTGGCCAACACGTCGATGTCGATTAGCACACCAAGCGGCTGCCAGAACGCGCCGACCATGTTTTTGGCCTCGGGCAAGTTGACGCCCGTCTTGCCGCCGACGCTGCTGTCGACCTGGGCCAGCAACGTGGTGGGCACTTGCAGACAGGCGATGCCCCGCGCATAGGAGGCGGCCGCAAAACCGGCCAGGTCGCCGACGACCCCGCCGCCGACGGCGACGACGATCGACTTGCGATCGGTGCCGACCTCAAGCATGGCTTCCCAGAGTTCGGCCAGCACGTCAATCGATTTGCTCGCCTCGCCCGGATCGGCCACCAGCATGTGGGTATCGACGCCTTCCGCTTCGAGACTGCGGGTAACGTTTTCGGCGTGGGACGATTCGACATTCTCGTCGGTGATCACAACGGCATGAGTCGTCGCCAAACGATCGATGAGAAATCGGCCCGACTCGTGAACGGTGCCGCTGCCGATCTGGATATCGTAGCTTCGCTCGCTCAGCCGGACATGCACGGTTTGAGTGGACTGGCTCACCAGGTTGAGTTCCTGCCGGGTGAAGTTAGGACAACCGCTGGATGTCTGCGGGCGTGACGGTGATGTGTCGACAGAAGCCCGAGTGTGTGCGGACGTAATCAATGTGAGCAGCTTCTTCGGGATCGTTGTGCAAGAGCTTCTCGATGCGTGAGCGTTCGCTGGGCTCCCAATCGTCATACTCCTCGTCCCAGGTGGTCTGCGCCTCCATGATCAGCGCTTCGCGATAAGGATCGAACGTGTCTGGCATCAGTTCACCTGCTAAACATGTCAAATATGCAACAAGCCAAAGAATGTCATTAGAACCGAGAATCCAGTATACTTGTCCCGTAAATCGTGGAAAGTGGCAAATGGTGAAAAGCGCCAATCAGTAAAAAGCGGAGGAACCTGGATCGTGGCCAAGCCGTCTCAGCCAACCCAAATCAGCGGATCGGTCGTGATCGTCGGCATCGTGGTGCTGGCTCTGGGGGCGGCGTCTTTCAGTTGGTGGTTTCGAGTCCAGGCGACCGATCAGGCGCTGGCCTTGTGGGGCGCCGACCGAGCACGGCTCATCCAGCGGGGCAAGCAAGTGCAGGTGTTGCGGCTCTCAAGTCGCCCAGCCAGCGATGACGTGGCGGCTGGTGCGTTTCTCGAACTCGATGACCAGAAGCTGCTGGTGACGGAGCAGCAGGACATCAGCGCCGTGCGTGGGCTGCTGCACTTGCGACAGGCGCTACTCGAGGATCGGAGCTTTGACGAGAGCACGGTCCACGAACCGAATCGGACTGAGTGGGCGTTCGGACTACGGATCTCCGACGGCCGGTTGGCCATGCTGCTGCTCTTTACACGAGACTTCGAGAAAATGGCGGTAGTGGAGCGCGGACGCGTCGAGTCGGTGGTCTCGATCGCCAAGGAGCCGACCGCCGCCGGGCTGGCGACGTTTTGTGCTGAGCAGTTTGAGGATGGGCAGTTTGAAGAGGGGCGGTTTGACGCCCGCCAATCGCCCTGAATCGGCGGGAAAACTTCTGTAGGACCGTTTTGGCCGGACGCGTATAATCCGGCCAGTCTGACGAACAGCGGTTGCGGTGTGCGCGCTGCCCTCGCTGCTAGCAATGAAAGCACGGTTTATGAAAACGATCGCCGTCATCAATCAGAAAGGCGGAGTGGGCAAAACGACCACGGCCGTGAATCTGAGCGCCGCTTTGGCCGCGGCAGGTCGACAGGTCTGTCTGATCGACATCGATCCGCAAGCACACGCCACATTGCATGTGGGCGTGGAGCCTTCGTCGCAGGAAGGCACAGTCTATGACGTGCTAACGGGCGACGCGCGGCTGGAAGGTGTTTGGCAACAGGCAGGCGAGAACTTGTGGGTCGTGCCGTCGCACATCGATCTGGCCGCTACGGAAATCGATCTGGCCAACATCGTGGGTCGCGAAGTGATCTTGCGGGACAAACTGGCCGCAATGCCCGGTCGGTTTGATTACGTGATCGTCGACTGTCCGCCGTCGCTGGGCCTGTTGACGATCAATGCGCTCTCGGCCGTAGACGAAGTTCTGTTGCCGCTCCAGCCTCATTTTCTGGCTCTGCATGGGCTGAGCAAGCTGCTCGAGACAATCGATCTGGTGGCCCGGCGTCTGAACGATCGGCTGCGACTGACCGGCGTGGTGCTCTGTCTGTACGAGTCGGGCACCCGGCTGGCCACCGAGGTAACGGGCGACGTGGAAACGTTCTTTCACGAGTCGCGTGGCACGGGCCACGTCTGGAGCGAGGCCCGGATCTTCATGACGCGGGTTCGCCGCAACATTCGCCTCGCCGAGGCACCCAGCTTCGGCCAGACGATCTTTCAATATGCGCCCGACTCGAACGGGGCCGCCGACTATCGCGATTTGGCTGGCGAGCTACTCACGCTCGAATCCCAGCAGGCGCTGGTTGCCTGAGAGTGTCTTGTTTGAAAACGATCCTGTTTTCGAGCGCGCCTTATAGGGGGGCCCCAGTGGTGTTTGGTAAGGGGCATATTCTCGAATAGTCGAACGTTTTGAATGCGGAGTGCGGAGTGGGGAATAACGAAATACCCATGTTTAGCCGCGACGCGCAGCGGAGGGCGTACGATTCAACGCAGAGGACGCGGAACAGCGCTGAGAGCCCACGGCTAACAGCCCATAGCCAATAGCTTTTTCGCTAAATTGTCAAAGAGCAACGTGGCGCAGTATTTCATCGCTGCGGGCCATTGCAGCGAATTCTGGCACAAATTCAAGGTACAGAAATGGCCACCCCGACAGTAGTGGGGAAGGTCGAGTGGGGAAGGATTCAGGTATCGGCCAGAGATCAGGCGACAGGCGGCCTCGCCGCGCCGCCTGTCGCCAGCTACCTACTAAACCATTGGACTCGCTTTATTGGCGAGCTGAATCAGATCTTCCTTCCCGTCAACGCCTAGTTTCTTCATCAGCGTGGAGCGACGAAATCAGCGTGTAGCGACGAAACTGGACCGTACGGAGGCTGACATCGAGTTGCGAGGCGATCTGCCGGTTTGTTTTGCCCGCAACGATTCCATCCACCACAGAGCGTTCTTCGAGCGTCAACCGATTGAGAAGTTCTTCCCGATCGTGTTTTTGTGTTTCTTTCTGATGCCACTTGGCAGCGAGAGTCATCGCATGATCGACGGCGTCGCGTAGATTTTGTGGTCGATATGGTTTTTCGAAGAAGTCAATGGCGCCTTGCTTCATTGCCGGAACGCTCATCGGCACATCGCTGTGTCCGGTAAAGATGATCACCGAAATGCGAATACCCTTGGACTGGAGTTGTTCTTGAAGCTGGATACCCGACATCCCGGGCATCCTCACATCGAGTATCAGACAGCCGAGAAGCGAGGTGTCGAAACCACGGAGGAAATGCTCGACTGAATCGAAGCACACGACCTGATGCTCTGTCGAGGCGAAGAGTTCTCTGAGCGACTCGCGAACGACGGGGTTGTCATCGACGACATAGACAACGGGCGTATCCGGGTTGGCCATTATTTTTCATCTCACAAGGTTTTCATCTCACAGGGCAAGGTGAATCGAAAGGTCGCACCTTGGTTTGCATTCGGTGCGGCCGACAACTGGCCACCGTGCGACTCCACGATCGAGCGACTGATGACCAGGCCCATCCCCATTCCATTCATTTTGGTCGTAAAGAATGCCTCGAAGACTTGGTTAGGGTCCGTGCCGGAAAACCCTATGCCATTATCTGTGACGGATACTTCGATCGTATTGGGGCTCTCCAATCGTGTGGTGACGGTAATCGATTTTGGAGACATCTCCGACGCAATGACCGCGTCATGTGCGTTGTTCAGTAGATTCAACACAACTTGCTGGATTTGTATGTGATCGACGACCACTGCGGGAATTGTCGGATCCATGTTCAAAACGATCTGCGTGTCGTCGGGCATGCCATGGTATTGGTGGAGTTCCACAATTTCGCGAATTAGGTTGTTTAGGTCGATGGTCAGACGTTGCGGTTCCGTCTTTCGTACGAGAGAGTGGAGTCGACGGATAATTTCACCGCTACGGAAGGCTTGCTCGCCGATATCGTAGAAGAGCTTTTCAGTACGCCGCCCGGAGACGTTCCCGTCGGAATTGAGTAATCGCTTGCCCGCATCGGCAAAATTGGCAATTGCGGTCAACGGTTGGTTTATTTCGTGTGCCAAGCCGGTCACCATTTCGCCCATCGTGCTGAGCCGCGCCACGTGAGCCAATTCGGCCAGATTTTGTTGTGCCTGTTTTCGGTCGGTAATGTCAACGACTGTGCCGACATAACCGTTGAGTACGCCATCTTCATTCATAACAGGAAAGGCTTGACAGTAGACCCAAGTCGTTTTCCCATCAGGAGTCACAAAGCGGTGCTCAAGCCGGCACGGCTCGTGTCGCTCTGAAGCTTCGCGCCATTTTTCGAGCACAACGTCTCGCTCGTCAGGGTGCAGGGACTGCATCCAGCCGTCACCGATCGCTTCGTCGAAGCTAAGCCCCAGGATTTCTGGATATCGCTCATTGGCGTAAATGGATGTTACGTCCGCATCGGTCTGAAAGATACCAACGGGCGACGACTGGACGAGCGTCTGGAATCGTTGTCCGCTGGACCGCAACGCGTTCTCGGCTCGTTTGCGCAGACCGATCTCGTGCCGCAGATCGTCGTCGATCGCCCGCAGTTCTGCGGTCCGTTGCTCGACACGGGTTTCAATGTCTGAAACTCTCTGACGAAGGCTTTTCACTTCGGCCATAAGGTTTTCTGTTGTGCCCCCAGCCATCGCATCAGCCCTCATTGAGTGAAAACAAAAGACGACGTTGACGCAGGCGACGAGATCAGGCTCCGCCCCAGCCACACAATTCTCCAGCTACCCAAATGTTATCACCGGGTATTCCGACAAAGATCAGTATAACCGTTCCGGAAAAATCGATTCTCCCCAAATCGCCCCCTCCACTGACGGGCGTTAAGAGTTTTCACCCCCAGGTGTTATTTCCTCTCGGCCCTCTTTCTGGTCAGCTCGAGCAGGCTTCGTCCTCGGTGCCCGCGCGAACATGTCTGGCTCGGCGCTAGCATTTCTGGCAGACGCGATCCTTTTTAACAGCTCCCGTAGCAGCAGGGCATCGGCTAAAATGGCCTTAGCAGCCCGTTGATAAAGTCATTTGGGCTGCGGTCGTGAGATTTGGCCAATTGCTGCGTTGTAAAACCTCGACGTATCTCCTGGATATGTCTGCGGTTTTACGCCTTGAATGGGACCAAATCTCACAACCTCGCTTCCAAAGTACTTTATCAACAGACTGCCATGCCCTGCCTAGACTACCAATACGACGTACTCGTCATCGGTGCCGGACATGCCGGCACCGAGGCGGCGTTGGCCTCGGCACGCTTGGGTGCTCGGACCACCCTGCTGACAACCAACTGTGATACCGTGGGCCAGATGAGTTGTAACCCGGCCATTGGTGGTATTGGGAAGGGCCAAATCGTACGGGAAATCGATGCCCTGGGCGGGGCGATGGGTCGGGCCATCGACGTAGCCGGCATTCAATTTCGCATGCTCAACCTGCGTAAAGGCCCGGCCATGCACAGTCCCCGGGCTCAGGCCGACAAGAAGCTCTACCAACAAGAAGTCAAGCGACTGGTAGAGGAGCAGCCGAACCTCACGCTGCGGCAGGAGGTGGTCGAAGACTTACTGACTGAAAATGCGACGGCAGGCCCCGGCGGAGCGCGCTCGCGTGTGACCGGTGTCCGAGTACGTGGTGACGCGACCTATCATGCACCGGCAGTCATCCTGACGACCGGAACTTTTTTACAAGCGTTGATGCACACAGGCGAATCGAAATCGGCCGGTGGCAGAGCGGGCGAAGGAACCTCGAGCGGCATCAGCGCGGCGCTCGTGCGTCTTGGCTTTCGGCTCCGTCGCTTCAAAACAGGAACTCCGCCGCGGCTTAACGGGCGAACGATTGACTTTGCACGAACGGAAATCCAACACGGCGACGAACGGCCGCAGCCGTTCTCGTTTTTGACCGAGTCGATCACCTGCGAGCAGCTGCCCTGTTTTGTTACCCATACCACGCCGAAAGCGCACCAGCTCATTCGTGCCAACCTTTCGCGCGCTCCGATGTACACGGGCCAGATTCAGTCGAGTGGGCCGCGTTATTGTCCCTCGATTGAAGACAAGGTTGTGCGCTTTGCCGACAAGGATCAGCACCAGATATTTCTGGAACCGGAGGGTCGGTACACGCATGAAATTTACGTAAACGGCATTTCG
>CAUYYY010000100.1:0-7020 GCA_963577165.1 Planctomycetota bacterium
GCCTACGAATACCTTCGCGATCGCCTCAGCCGACGTTTCGAAATGCCATCTCTCGCACAATGCATCCAACAAGCTGCTCAATCAGCCACTGCTAGCGGTTGAGAAGATACCTCTTATTTTACTATTTTATGGCCTGGACCAAGTCGTCGCGGAGGTCTTCGAAGGCCTCGAGGCCAACCGACAGACGGATCAACGAATCGCTGATCCCGTGTTTTGCTCGATCCGTCTCATCGTAGCTAGCATGCGACATCGAAGCCGGCTGCTCGATCAACGACTCCACCGCGCCGAGGCTGACCGCCAACTGAAACAGCCGCGTCGATTCGACAAATCGTTTGGCGGCGTTGAAATCGCCATCCAATTCAAAACTCAACATGGCGCCGAAACCGCGATCCATTTGACGCACGGCAATGTCGTGCCCAGGATGATTGGCCAAGCCAGGATACAAGACCCGGCGCACTCGCGCGTCTGCTTGCAGAAATCCCGCCAGACGCTCCGCCGTGCGACATTGTTCGCGGACACGAAGTTCCAGCGTCTTAAGGCCGCGCGAACAAAGGAACGATTCGAGCGGTCCAAGCACGGCGCCAGTCGCGTTCTGGATAAAGTACAACCGATCCCAGAGCGTTTGGTCTTTTACAACCAACGCACCGCCCAGCAGATCGCTGTGACCACCCAGGTATTTCGTGGCCGAGTGCATCACAATATCGGCGCCCAATTCAAGCGGTCGTGTCAGTACGGGCGTGGCAAACGTACTATCGACGCCAAGCAAAACGTTGTGCCGGCGAGCGATCTGGGCACATGCGGCGATGTCGGTAATCGACATCCGCGGATTGCCGGGGCTTTCGATCCAAATCAGCCGGGTCTCAGGCGTGATTGCTGCTTCGACGTTCGCCGGATCGGTAGCATCGACCAACGTTGTCTGCAGTCCACTTCCGTTACAAACCTTGTGCAGCAGACGGTACGTTCCGCCATAGATGTCCGATCCAGCGATGATATGGTCGCCACTCTTGAGCAACATCGTTACGGCATGGGTAGCCGCCATGCCGGTCGCGAAGGCCAGAGCTCCGCATCCATTCTCGAGAGACGCGAGCGTTGTTTCGAGTGATTTCCGCGTCGGATTGCCGCTCCGCGAATAGTCGAACTCACCCCACTCGCCAGCCCCGGGCTGGACAAACGTCGAAGCCAAGTGCAGCGGCGGCACGACGGCCCCGGTCTGTGGATCGTGCTCATTGCCGATGTGGATTGCCCGAGTTCGGAATTGCCTGGTCATGCGTTACTCTCTGCACGGTTAATCATGTTGAAAAAGGGGGACAGGCACCCTCATCGGTTCTTGCATTCTTGGGATTTCCACGACAGTTCGGGAGCCAGTCCCCGTTTTTCATCCCTGCAATGCCTGAGCCAAATCGGCGATCAGATCCTCTGCATTTTCAATTCCGCAGGCAAGGCGAATCATGTTGTCCGAAATGCCATACGAACACCTTTCGTCGGGCGTACATTCGTAATAGCTCATCACCAACGGCTGTTCAATCAGCGATTCGACACCGCCCAGGCTTGGCGCGATTCGCGGAATCTGTACGGCGTCGACGATGTCTGCCGTCTGTCGCCAGTCGGCATCCTTGACCAGAAACGTGACCAAGCCACCGAAGCCGCGCATCGTCCGGCAGGCGACCTCGTGTTGGGGATGCGACTCGAGGCCAGGATAATAAACCTTTTCCACGCGGGGATGGGCTTCGAGAAATTCGGCCACGCGCTGGCCGTTTTCGTTGTGTCGCTGCATGCGCAGCTCGAACGTCTTCAGGCCGCGAAGCAGCAAGTAGACGTTCTGAGCCGAGCTGACGCCCCCCATGATGCCGCGCAAATTGCGGATCGATTCCAATTGCTGCTCGCGGCCAATGATTACGCCGGCGAGCAGGTCGTTGTGTCCGCCGAGGTACTTCGTCGCCGAATGCAGGACGTAGTCGACACCGGCCTCGATAGGGCGCAAGTTGTACGGCGTGGCCAATGTCGCATCGATCAGCGTTTCCACATCGCGCCGATGACCGATGTCAACAAAGCGTTCCAGGTCGACGACGCTCAAATGGGGATTGGTGGGCGACTCGCTGACCAGCAGCCGCGTGTTCGAGTTAATGGCCGCTTCCATCGCCTCGTAATCACACGCCGTCACCTGGTGTGTAATCACGCCGAACCGCGACAGATGTTTTTGACAGAACTCGCGACTGCGATGGTAACACTCGTCGAAAAAGATGACTTCGTCGCCCGCGTTGAGCTTGGCCATCAACAGACCTACGATGGCGGCCATTCCGCTAGCGAACAAAACCGCCGATTCGCCCCCTTCCAAAGCGGCCAGCTTTCGCTCGGCGACGCGCTCGGTCGGATTTCCGTAGCGGCCATATTCTTCGCGGGGCAGCTTCTGCTCGACATACTCGATCACCGAATTCGTATCGGGAAAGGTATACGTCGAGGCAAAAAACACCGCGTCGGTAATGGCGTCGGCGAACTTGCGTCGCTGCTCACCACCGTGGACCGCCAACGTCGAAAAATGCGGCGGCGATTCAATCTGCTTCTTCATGTCACTCAGCCTGTGGAACCTTGCAACAGGGTTGCACTGCGCTTGCAAACACAGTGTTCGCAAACCCAATAAAAAAACCGCGAAACCACTTCGGGTGGCTGCGGCCGGCTGAGTCGTACTATTTGCCAACAATTACCGCCACAACCCCTGAAGGCTGCGAACGGTGGCCCTTTAGCAGGTACAGCTGCAAGCGGCCACAAATCCCATACAACGGCATTCTAACCGCGGCGGCGGCCATCCGCAACCGCCAAAATCATGAAAAACGGACTCGTTTGGTCGATTGCAGCAATCGTCGATAACCAAGCACGAAGCGCAATACTAGCACGACGCGCAAGCGAGTGAGTTGGCCGGGTGGCGGGGAAGGAGCTTCCGACGACGGCCCCGAGCTCGGAGCTTCCACAACCGGGGCCCATACCATCGGGTCCGTCGCTTAGGCTCCGAACCCGCCACCCAGTCGCTTCGCAGATCGATTGGCAACGGCAAAAACGGCTACATATCCTCGAATCGGATTTCGAGGATTTCGAACCGGTTGGTTCCGGCCGGAACTTCCACCTCGACCCGCTCGCCCACCTTTTTGCCGATCAGCCCCTGGGCTAACGGGCTGGTGACGTTAATCCTGCCCTGGTCATAGTCCTCTTCGCCCGCTCCGACGAGTGTGAACTCCTCCTCGTCATTGAAATCTAAGTCCTTGACCACGACCGTGGCGCCAAACACGACTTCATCCTTCGGAAGTTTCGAAAGATCAACAAGCGACGCATGCGCGAGTTTACCCTTGAGCGCGTTGATCTTAGCTTGCAGCATTCCTTGTGACTCACGGGCGCCGTGATACTCGGCGTTTTCGCTCAGATCCCCCTCGGCTCGGGCGGCGCCGATACGCTTCTCAATGATCGGCATCTCCTCGTTTTCCATCCGATCAACTTCTGCTTTGATCTTTTCGTACCCGGCTCGGGTCATGGGGACCAGATCGGACATACTGCACCTCGTGGGTTACCGATATCAGAGTTCTAGTGCGAGTCGCACACACATGTTCCGGTGTTCGATCTGTTATTTCAGCACCAAACGGCTGTTTAAGCGGAACACTCAAGTGGTATTTGCTCTAACATAAAAAAACAGCCACGCACTGCTGCGATGACCGCCCATCCTCATCGTGTTTTGTTCAAATAGCCGTGAAATATAAAGTCCGTTTTACGCGATGCTGCTGCGGCTGCGCTACTGCTTGTTCCGGCCTACAGGGCCTGCTCTAGCCGGTCGGCATCCGATCCTCGAGAAGATAGAGCAGCCGGCCACATGATTTGCAAAACATCGCTCGACTCATGGCCAGATCGTTTTGCATATTCATGGTGATCTGCTGCCCACATCCGGTGCAGACGCCGTCTTCGGCCGGAGCCAGGGCATCGTCTTTTTTCGAACGGATGATGCGGTCGTACTGCACACGAAAGTCCGGTGGCAGCGAACCTTCCGCAGCATCTAATTCTGCCTGCAAGCGCGAGATGTCGGCCTGAATTGCGTCGGTCGAACTGGAGACCTGTTCGACCATTTTCGCTAACTCGCTGCGGGCAGCGGCCACATTTTTTTCGGCTTCGCGGACATTCACCGTCAGGACGTCGATCTGTTCGAGTGTTTCGAGGATTTCGTCCGAAAGTACGCTGTTGGCCATCTCGGCGGCCGCGATTTGGTCGAGCAGGGTTTGGTATTCCTTGTTCGTGTTACAAGCGTTGAGCTTGGCTTTTAGATCGAGGATCTTATTCTCGCTGGTTTTCAAATCAAGCTGTTTTTGGTTGGCCAACATCTTGGACTGGCGTGTGCTATCTTGAGCCTCGGATAATTGCACCTCGATTTTGGTCACACACACTTCACGAACGCGGATTTGTTTCGGCCCGCGGTCCAATCGGTTCTTCAAGTCCGATAGCTGCATGTGAATGCGATGAAGTTCACGCAAAGTGTCTGCCGTAACAGTCATCACGACCCTCTAAGATGTTGTGCCTGGTAATGGATGGGGAACAAAAAAAGCCACTGGTTCAAAAACCAGCGGCTCGAAACTCTCGGCATTCGGTCGGCCGTCAGCCGGCCATTCTTGGCAAAAAGCTTTCAAGCTTCTGGCTGCGGACGGGGTGCTGAAGCTTGCGCACAGCCTTGGCTTCAATCTGACGCACTCGCTCGCGAGTGACCTTGAAGATTCGACCGACTTCTTCCAGAGTATACGAATAGCCGTCACCCAGGCCGTAGCGCAAGCGGATAATTTCTCGCTCGCGATAGGTGAGCGTTTTGAGCAAGCCTTCGATTCGATCTCGGAGCAAACTATTGTTTGCCATTCGAACCGGATTGTCTGAGCTGTGATCTTCAAGGAACTCACCAAAACTACAATCTTCACTCTCGCCCACCGGCCGATCGAGGCTGATGGGATGGCGGCCTATATCCAACACACGACGGGTTTCATCGAGGCTTATCCCGGCTTCGTGCGCCGTCTCTTCTGTTGTCGGTTCTCGGCCCCATTCTTGCAAGAGCCTTTTCGACACATTTCTCAAACGGCTGAGCACGTCAATCATATGAACCGGGATGCGAATCGTGCGTGCCTGATCGGCAATCGCCCGAGTAATCGCCTGGCGAATCCACCAGGTCGCATAAGTCGAAAACTTGTAACCCCTGCGGTACTCATACTTATCGACCGCTCGCATTAAGCCGGTGTTGCCTTCCTGGATCAGGTCGAGAAAGCTCAGACCGCGATTGCGGTATTTTTTGGCGACCGAAACGACAAGCCGCAGATTTCCACTCGAAAGTTTCCGTTTTGCCTCTTCGTATCTCAGATACTGCTCTCGCAATAGCTGACAGCGGTTTCTCAGGCTCCGAGGGCTTTCGAGCGTCGTGACCATCAGCCGGTGAAGCGAGCGGCGCAACTCCGTGCGTCCGCCCGCGTCGCCGCCTGTGCCGCTTACAGCTGCCAAACGCTTCTGCAAGGCGTCCATCCGCCCGGACATTTCTTCGAGTTGTCGCATAAAGGGCTGGACGCGACGGGTTCGCAAGCTGAGCTCTTCAACCAACAACAGCGACTTTGACCGCCGGCCGAGAAAACGCCGTCGGGCGGATGCTCTTTCCTTCCGAGAAGTCGATTTGCTGATCAGCTTGGCAAAGTCCTCCTTATTTCTGGCGATCAAATGATCGAGCGTGGGCAAATTGTGCGGCATCCGTTGTAGGATCTGCGGCTTGGTCAGTCGCTCGGTCAACGAGACCTTGATCGTACGATCGAACGGCAATTTACCTCGCTCGACGTGCTGCAGCGTTCGGACCGTGTTTTCCAAAGCATATCCGCAACTGAGCAGTGTGCGACGAAAACGCTTCCGCGTTATCTCGATCTTTTTGGCAAGCGCGATTTCTTCTTCGCGCGACAGCAGCGGCACCACGGCCATCTGCGTCAGGTACATCCGAATCGGATCGTCCGTGAGCTTCGGAAGAAAATCGGCAGTGATTAAGCTGTCACACGACTGCACGACTTGTTCCTGGCTGGCTGACGGGGCCTCGAATCCATCCGACGGCGGTTCGTCTAACAGTTCGATGCCCTGCTCGTCGAGCGCGATCAACAAGTTATCAATCTTGGCCGTGCCGTCGGTCTCGTCGGGTAGAAACTGGTTGACCTGCTGGTAGGTCAGAAAACCTTGAGTCTTGGCAACCGCGAGAAGATCTCGCAGTTCGTGATCAACTTGATTCACGGATTCACTCCTTCGCACTTCCTGTGCGAACTTGGAAAGTGAAGATGGTCTACGTGGCACGCGGTCTAAGCGGGTGCGCGCCGCAGGTGGACCAACCGATCAGGCATCTTACCCATCCGTGGGCTCGGGACCTGCCTGTCGGCTTCGCCTCGAATTAATAAGATTCGTCAGAGCTTCCATTTCGGACTCTTTATCAAGTACTCCCTCCTTCAACTGAGCCATCGTGTTTCGGTGACGCGCGTCCTCCTTGCGACGGGCAAAGCTGGCCAGCACCTCATCGAGTCGTTGTTGAAAATCGACGGATTCTTTTTCGCGGTATTGTTCATCAAGCTGGATCAGTAAACTCTTGATCGCCACATCCTCCGACTCCAACATCAGACGATCGACGTCCGGCGCGATACCTGCGTCGTGAAGTTGCACGCATTTTGTGAAAATTCGACGACCAACCGGCGACGTCAGATCCTCCGGACCGATCGTCTTGCTGAGCTCGCCGACACGCTGCGGTTGTTCTAGGACCAACTCGAGCAGCTCGCGGTCCCAACAGTGGATTTCACTCAGCGCAATCGGCGCGACGTCCGCGAGGCCCTCGCCCGGCATGGGTCGTTTACGCTTGGATTGTCGCAACACACGTAGCCGGCCGCGCAATTGTTCTTCGGGAAGGCGAAAGCGATGCGCGAGTCGCGACAGAACCTGCTCCTCGCGCAAACGCGCGGTGCTGGGCGCAGTGCTCGCCAGTCGAGGCGCACCGGC
>CAUYYY010000101.1:0-7019 GCA_963577165.1 Planctomycetota bacterium
GGAATCGAGCCGATACACAATGCGCCAGGTTACGTCTTTGTCGCCGATCCGCAACTCGTGGCACCTGCGACCGATCGATGGCATGGGACGACTATGTGGCAATCCCAGTTTCTCACCACGTTGCAGGCGACGCAGCAGCGTCCCGGCTTCGATTCGCGCCTCACATGAAAATGGCGGCGTCCTGATCTCGCCTTCCAACCAGACGATCGGTTTGTCGTCCACCTTCCGGTTTGTCGTCCACCTTCATTACTGCAAGTATATGCCACATGTGACATATTGCCAAGCGTGACATTAACGGGACGCTGACAATCGAATCGTTGTTCGGCAAGCAGGTAGCACCGACAGTTGTTCGCGAAAGGCGATGACCGCGTCTCGGGCGTGAACCGAACGATTGTCGGTGTCGCGGAGCGGCAAGAGGTAAAAGCGCCCGCATGACCGGAATACCTCTTGTGCTGCGCACGCCGACACTTGTCCGAAGAAACCTTCTCGCTAGCCATGCGAAGTCCGGACAAATGTCGGTGCTACCCCGCTTGCCGGAACGGCGCGGAGCTTGTTTTGGCCTACTTGTTGCGACGGTAGCCGAAGAATACGGAGAATGCGAGCAGGGTGAGCGCCCAGGCCGATGGCTCGGGTACCGCGGCGGCCGAAGAGGAAGCAAAGAGTTCCTGGAACAGTCCCAGATCGCCAAAGTCGAGAAGGCCGCTGCCGTCGATGTCGCCTAGGAGATCGGCATCGAGGGGCGAATAGGTGGCGTCGTAGAGAGGCCGATTGGTTAGGGCAAGCATGAAGGCGCTCACATCGTCGAGCATAAACTGACCATCGCCGTTTATGTCGCCCAGGAGCAATGCGGCCGAGGCACGGCTCGATATGGCCAGCGCCACCGCCGGTTATGTCGACGCCGAGCACGTAGCGGCCCGTCGTGGGTACGGTAAACACGATGTGTTCGACATTGTCGACCGTGCTCACCGAGCTGGCCAGTGGTGTGGTCAGATTGTCCTCGGCATAGACGAACAGATCCAGATTATCGAGGTGGTCGAGGGTGTAGATCACCGCCTCGATATCCTCGGTGTTGGTCGTCACGATTCGGTTCCAGGCCAGCGTGACAGTGATCGTCTCGCCGGCGGGCACGATGGCGTCCAAGGCATACATGTTTTCGAGCGTGGCGTTTGCGTCGTACAGATCCCAGCCGGTGCCGGGGACCGTGCCCGGATCGCTCTCGCCCGGGCTGTATTGCGCGAGCGCCTGTTGAAGATCCATCTGGCCCGCGCCTTGATTGTAATCGAGCGGCTGGGTGGGCGTGTGCGACCAACCGGCGAGTTTGTCGGCCGAATTGAGCAGCACGCTTTTGATGACCTTCGGATCGGTGTTGTAACCGAGCGTCTGGCCCATATCAACCAACAGGGCGGCGCCGCCGGCGACCATGGGCGTCGCAAAGCTGGTTCCGCTCGGATCCGTCCCAGGCACCGCCGAGCACCGGCAAGTGGATCAGTGAACCGGGCGCCACAATGTCGGGCTTGGAACGGTTGTCGTCCGTCAGGCCGCGGCTGCTGTAATAGGCAACATTCGAGTAATCCTCGGACAGATTACCATCTATTGTGCTCCCGGTGGCGCCGACGGTGATGACGTTGTATGCTGCGGGTGGAATGCCGAAGATGGTATCGGTCGTCGGGCCGCTGTTGCCGACAGCGACGGTGATAATGCGACTGTTGGTGCTGACGGTGTGATCGAGTGCCTTGCTCCATTGATCGTCGCCATCGTCGGTGCCGCCAATGCCGATGCTCATGGTGATGACTTCAGGCGAGTCCGCGTCGGCATCCTGGATGAAGTCGAGTCCTTGGGCAAATGTTTCCAACGCAATGGTCTGGTCGCGGATGGTGGTGATGGCGCTTCGCTTGACCGTTTGCACTGTCCAGAAACCGGCGCCGGGCGCGACGCCCGGGTAGGTGGCATCCGCACTAACGGCCGCGCCGGCGACCGCGGTCGCATGGGCACTAAACCAGCCAGCCCCTTTCGCGAAGCTGTGAGAACCAAGAAGACTCGGGGCCAGCGCCGGATGAGTGGCGGACGCCTGATAAAGATCGATGACACCAATTGCGACGCCGCTGCCGTCATAGCCGGCGTTCCACATGGTCTCGGCGTTGACGACCGGTACCGCCAAGTTAAGCGCCTCAGCGGGCGAAACCGCCAAGAGCACGTGTAACAGACACGACACCACGACGAGGGCGAGGCTTTTTCGGAAAGGATTCATCGGAGGAAAATACTCTGGGTCAGTTCAAATCACAGGCGCCAAAGGCCCATTGTAGTTCAGTATGCGAGATTCGGCAATGTGAATCCGCGGCACCGGATGGAAGGCATGGCACCGAAGATAGACGCGGATAAACGCTAATGGGGAGAGGTTGCGCGGAGGACGCCACGGCCTGTAGGCCGGAACGAGCGGTAGCGCTGCAGATTTGTTTCAGGCCACAAAGGCCCGGGCTACGTGGCAGTGCCGCCCGACGGCTAGTTGTCGGTGCGTGAACCACTCTTGAGGAAGAATCGGAACAGGTCGCGGCGTTTGACGATGCCGACCAGACAGCGCGGCTGCTCGACGGTAGCGACCACTGCACAATCGTCGTCGCTCTCTCGAAACAGTTCCAACGCAAGGGCTATCTCCTCATTCGGTTTCAGAAGATAGGGGACTGGCGTGGCAAGGTCGGCTGCGCAAACAAGATCTCCAAGATCCGGATCGAACATGGCGTCGCGAAGATCGGTGTAACGAATCACGCCCACGATTTCATTGTTATCGCCCACCACTGGAAATGTGTTGTCTCGGCTGTGCTCGATGAATTCTACGACCTCGTCAAAGTTGGCGGCGGCCGGGATTCCTTTGACATTGCGGCGCATCAGTTCGCCTACCGTGATCTGTTCCGCAGGTCGACGCTGCCAAGGATTGAAGCCCAGCGCCACCACAACTTGATTGACTAACGACCGCAGTTCTTCCCAGGGTGTTGTTGTGGTGTGGTGGATAGCGTGGTCGAGAGGTATCTCTCCGGCACGGTAAACCGCCTGACGAATGGCAATCGGGCCCAGGATTTCGAAGAAAACAATGCTGCCGAGAACGACGATTTGCAGATTCTTGCCCAGCTCTCCCAGCCCGGTCGCTGGATCGGCAGCAATCGCCGATAGCGCAATGGCGGCGCCCGCCTGGGACCAGAGCGTGGCGCCGAGCCAGCGGCGGACTTGCGGTCCGTCCTGGTGGGCGTTGGCTGCCAGGTAGGGTCCCAAGTATTTCCCGGCCGCTCGCAGAGCGATAAAGCCCAAACCGACCACTCCGGACATCTTCAGCGCAGCGGGGTCGAGATGGGCCCCATTGATGACAAAGAAAACGACACACAAGAGGCCGGTCATTCGGTCAAGCTCGGCCACGATATCGCGGGATCGGTCCGAGGCGTTCGCAACGGTCACACCCATGGCCAAAAAAGTCAGTAGATAGGGGATGTTCGAGAGCGAACACGCGCCCAAGAGCAGTGTGCTGACGGCGACCAACATGGCCAGCCACCGGCCTCTTGGCCATAGGCCACAGGCATAGCTCAGCATCAGCCCACCGATGAGCCCCAGCGCGATCGAACCAGCCAGGTCGGCCGCTACGCTACGAATGGCGTGAGCAATCGAGACGTGGCCCGCCCCCTGGCTCATTTGCACACCGACCAAAAGAAGTTCAAAGACGAGCACCGCCGCGAGATTGTTCAGTGCAACCAAAACGGTGGAGAACTCGGTAACGGGACCTTCCGAGGCGGATTCTTGCAGGACAAGCGTTGTGGTGGCCGGAGCGGTCGCGATCGCCAACGCGCCAAATAGCACGGTTGCCTGCCAGGGTAGGCCGAAGAGGAACAGGCCTCCGGCCACCATGAAAAACGTGAGGGAGATCTCGCTGGCGGAAAACCTCAGCGCTCGTCGCCAAGTGTGACGAAACTTTCCGAATCGAAAATGGCAGCCCATGTTGAAAAGAACCAGGGCCATCGCCATGTTGCCCAGAGGTTCGAGGTGGGTGAGGTGCTCTTCGGAGATGACCTGCGCGATATGAGGTCCCAGCGCAAGACCGACCAGCAAGTAAGCGGTTACTTGCGGAAGGCGGAGTATCCGAGCGAAGAAACCGCCAGCCAGTGCGGTACTCAGCAAAACTCCCAGCGTCAGAACGATGTTCCATTCGGCGTCGGGCATTTTGGATCAAGGGACGAGAGTCCAGGGTATCGAGGGACAAGGGTCAAGAGACGAGGGTTAAGAGACGAGGGTTAAGGGAAGCACCCCGGCTGCTTTCGAGTACGACTTTTCCGCACGCCTATCTTTTTGGAGCAGCCGGGGTGCTGGTAATTTGGGAGTTGGGGGTTGCGGTTCGTTGTTGTGTGATTTCGATCGCTTTGAGCAGGCCGCGGGCCTTGTTGAGCGTCTCTTGATACTCGCTTTCCGACTGGCTATCGGCGACGATGCCCGCGCCGGCCTGGATATAGGCAGTCTGGTCTTGCACGACAATGGTTCGCAATGCGATGCACGTGTCCATGTTGCCGTTGAAGTCGACGTAGCCGACGGCACCGCCATAGGGGCCGCGGCGATGCGGTTCCAATTGGTCGATGATCTCCATGGCACGGACCTTGGGCGCGCCGGAAAGGGTGCCGGCGGGCAGGCACGCTCGCAGGGCGTCAAACGCATCGACGTCGTCACGGAGCATGCCGGAGACGTTCGAGCTGATGTGCATCACATGGCTATAACGTTCGATGGTCATCACATCGGATAGTTCGACCGTGCCATATTTGGCGACGCGGCCAACGTCGTTCCGGCCCAGGTCGACCAGCATCACATGTTCTGCCCGTTCTTTGGGATCGGCCAGCAGTTGTTCGGCCAACTGTTGGTCTTCTTCCTCGGTGGCGCCGCGCGGACGTGTCCCGGCCAACGGTCGCACCGTCAACTGACCGTCGACCACGCGGGCCATCACCTCGGGCGAGCTGCCGACCAACGTCGTACTGGGCGTGCGCAAATAGAACATGAAGGGGCTGGGATTCACGACCCGCAAGGTACGATAGATTTCAAACGGATGCGAGCGAATCGGCACTTGGAGCCGCTGGCTCAGGACGACTTGAAAAATGTCGCCCGCGCGAATGTATTCGACACATTGACGCACCGCATCTTCGAATTCGCTCTTCGTAAAGTTGGACGTATAGTCGAGCGTCACCTCGCCCGACGTGTCGATATCGGCCGAATGCAGGAGATCGCCGGGCGACGTGAGTTGCCCGACGATTCGATCGACGCGATTGCAGGCGTCCTCGTATGCGGCCCGCGGATCGTCGGAGAACTGGCCGAGTCGGGCCATGGCGACGATGACGATCGTCTTGTGGATGTGGTCGAACACGATCATGTGATCGTAGAAAGCAAACGACAGATCGGGCAGTTGGCGATCGTCGGTCGGTGGATTGGGGAGGTGTTCTGTATATCGCACGGTGTCGTAGCCCGCGTAGCCGACGGCACCCGCCGTGAAAGGTGGCAAATCGGGTAGACGCGCCGTACGAATGGACTGTATGCGAGATCGAAGTTCGTGGAGCGGGTCGTCCGAATCGAACGACTCAGTGCCCGACGCGTTGGTTACGGTGACGCGCGATCCGTGGGCTTCGAGTTGAAGAAAGGGGTCCGCGGCCAGGAAACTGTAGCGGCCCACCTTCTCGCCGCCCACGACGCTTTCAAAAAGACAGGCGGTTGGGCTCTGGTTGGTCTTGGTAAAAGGGTCGATCTTGGAAAAGGCACTGACCGGTGTCCAGGCGTCGCTGACCATCCGCCGGTAGACGGGCACCAGATCGGCATCGGATGCCAGCTTCGTGAATGTTTTGAGATCGGGATAAAACCGGTTCACCGTATGCCTTTGCGAAGGTTCTTGAATTCTGTACCGCCGGGGCCGGTCGGCCGTCGGCGGAATGCACGAGGGCGATCCGCTGTGCGATGCGATCTTACCAGCCCTCTGAGGCCCGGACAACCGAGGTCCACGAGCGAGCCTATCTTGTTGGCTTGACAGGCCTTGGTGGCCATGGTCGGGTCGGTGACTCGCCTTGACATCCCGAGGGCGGCGGATAGAATCCCACTGGAGTTAGGATACACCGACTGGAGTATCAGGTCCGCCGCGTTTATGATGAATTGCACACTTTCATCCGCCGACTATCCAGGTGAACCGAGACATGCCACGAAAGAGGTGCGTAGCCCTGCCATGTCAAATATCAAGTGCCAGCAATGTGACAGCGCCGCCACGTTTCACATTACCGAATTGACCGGTGGCGAGCCCCAGGAGTTGCATCTGTGCGAAGAGCACGCACGGCAGTACCTTGCACCCTCGGAGGAGGACGTGGCCGAGTCGTTGCCTGCGGTTGCCGGAATGTTGGCGCAGCATTTGGCGGTGGGCGAGACGGCCGAGGAGCTTGCCCGACTGGACCGCCAGTCGTGTCCGGTGTGTGGAATCACGTTTCTCGAATTTCGCAAACAAGGACGACTGGGTTGTCCGCATGATTACGAATGTTTTTTCAAGGAGCTCCAGCCACTGTTGTTGAATATCCACGGCGAGACAAGCCACGTGGGCAAATGTCCGTCTTGTGGCCCCGGTGGGACCGAAGTGAAGACCCAACTGATCCGCCTGCGTCGAGAAATGAAGGGGGCGGTGGATCAGGAGAAATACGAACTCGCGTCGGAGATACGCGACCGAATTAACCGAACGGAAGAACGTGAAGCATCGAAACCGGCCGAGTCGTCGGAAGGCTCAACATCGAAAGGCCCAATACCGGAAGATCCGACGTCGGAAAACCGAGAATGAACTGCCAGCACCCCGGCTGCTTCACGCAGATATGGGCGTTGGAAAATTACTGAAAAGCAGCCGGGGTGCTTACGACCGGCTCTCCTTAAAACGAGAACGTGGCTCGCTGTGGAACTTAACGATCTAGCAAGTAAAAGCGGTGAATGGCTGCGAGGCTCGGGTCCGAACTCGGACATCGTGATCAGTAGTCGTATCC
>CAUYYY010000102.1:0-7010 GCA_963577165.1 Planctomycetota bacterium
TCCGCACGGGCCATGCTGGCCGCTTCTATCGAGTCGCCCGGATCATTTTCGGGTGATCGCAGCCCGGCCGTATCGGCCAGTTCGATCGGCCAGCCATCGACGGCCGTGGTGGCGGTCACCACATCGCGGGTCGTGCCCGCCTGGTCGAAAACGATTGCCCGCTGGTAACCGACCAGCGCATTGATGATGCTGCTCTTGCCGACATTGGGGCGACCGACCAGAACGACGCGCCACGGTGTGGTGAGATGCCGACCGAGATCGGCGTACTGCAAAATCTCGCGGAGTCGATCGATGGCCCGGTCGGTCTGTCCGTCGTCGCACAAAATGATGGTTTCTTCGATCGCGCGGCGGAGCGCGCCGTGATATTGGTCGAGCAGAATGGCGGCCGTGCGGCGGGTCGCAGCGTGGGCGAGTGCCTGGTGGGCAGCCGCTTGCAGCCCGTCGGGCAACACTTCGAACCAATCGCGGGCCGTGCAGCCGGCGGCCGTGAGTGCTTTGACGATGGCCGCCGCGGCCGCGTTGCCGCCGTGGCAGTGGATCTCGATGCGCGCTGCAGCCGTGCGGCAGACGACAAGCTCTTCGCCCGGTTTTTCAGAGCCGGCTGCACACCAACGTCCGAAGACGATCCGCCGAAGCGGTTGCTCGGTGAGCGGACGGCCCTCGGCGGAGTGGAAGAAGGTTTGTACGCAATCAACGGCCGCCGGTCCGGCGACCAACAGCGTGGCGATGGCGCCGCGGCCGGGCGGGGTCAGCAGTGCGACGCTTGTTTCAGATTTACCAGTTTCGACCACATTGGTTTGGCAAACGCTCATCAGGTTTCGCCCGATAAATAACTGTACGAGTTCAGCACCCCGGCTGCTGATGAAAAAGCTACAAACTTCTGTCGTGATTCAGCAGCCGGGGTGCTTCCAGATGCATCAGGTTTTGCCCATGCTGTGCTTGTACGCGATGGCGACGCCAGCGAGCAATAGGTGCGGCACGTGGACGGTGGACTCTCCCAGCAGGTTGGCGACGGATGGCGCCGCGCCGCCCGTGAGAAAAACGTGCGGCCCGTTGGGTTGTTCATCGGCCAGCCGGGCGATCAGCTCTCGGATCGCACCAACGGCGCCCCAGAACAGTCCGCTGTCGATCGCCGCATCAGTCGACCGGCCCAGGGCGGGCGGCTCGGCGGTCAACTCTTCGCGCGGGTGGTGGGGCAGTTGCTCGGTCTGTTCGTGCAGCACGCGGGCCGACATGGCGATGCCCGGCAGAATCGCCCCGCCTGCGAAAGTGCCTGCGGCGCTAACCAGATCGACCGTGATGGCGCTGCCCAGGTCGACGACGATGGCCGATCGGCCGGGATCGCGGAGCATGTTGGCGGCCGCAGCGCCGACGAGGCGATCGACGCCGACACGATTCGGCTCTCTCAGATCGACCGTGATCGGAATGTCGGCGGCTGTGAGCTGGTGCGTTGTCGCGCCGCGGGCGGCAAGCCAATCGGCAAGTCGAGCGGCGGCGGGCGGATTCACACTGGCCAGGACCCAGGTGGCGGCCTCGGGCTTCGCGGCATCAGGCTTCGAGGCGGGCGAATCACCCAGCACTTCGAGCAGTTGTTGCTCGGTCCACCGCTCGGACGCCAACTCCGCTGTTCGGCTCGGCTCGGGTATACGGCTCAGCAGGGGCAAGCCCTGGCCGTCAAGCTGGTTGAACCGGCCGAGTTTGATCCGGCTGTTGCCGATGTCGACGGCGACCAGTGGTGGATTGGTTTGAGTCACAAGCACAGGGCATATTTAAGGGGAACCGCAGATGAACGCAGATGAAAAAGGGTTAGAAGCCGAGGGCGCAGAGTTCGCGGAAATGCGCAGAGGAAATATCTTAATCCAACTTCTCTTTCTCTGCGAATCTCTGCGTCCTCAGCGATCTCTGCGTTTATTCTTCATGTTCGATTCGGTTGAGATTTGAGACGCGTGGGCCTCGTGCAACTCGGCCCACCCTGCGATCTACTGTAACAATCTGTGTTCATCTGCGGTTCTCTTCTTTTTACCCGTCGAGCTGCGCCATGGCGTCGGTTACTTGATGGAGCAGGCGATCGAGGCCCTCGCCGGTCACGGCCGAAAAGGCGAGTACCGGGCGATCAAGATCGGCGGCCAGGCGCTCGCGCACCTCGTCGGCCCCGGGCAGTTCGCACTTGCTCACAGCCACGACCTCGGGTCGGTCGGTCAGGTTGACTTCATATTGCTCTAATTCGCCACGGATGGCGTGATAGTTATCGATCGGATCAGAGCCGTCGACAGGCATCGGCTCGACGAGGTGGACCAGGACGCGGGTTCGCTCGATGTGCCGAAGGAACTCGTGACCGAGTCCCGCCCCGGCATGGGCGCCTTCGATCAGGCCGGGGATGTCGGCCATCACGAGCGAACGGTCGATGTCGAGCTGCACGAGACCGAGGTTGGGCACCTTGGTGGTGAACGGATAGTCGGCGATCTCGGGCCGGGCACGACTCACTCGGCTGAGCAGCGTACTTTTGCCAGCGTTGGGCAGTCCGACCAGGCCGACGTCGGCGATCACTTTGAGCTCGAATGTTAGCCGCCTCTCTTCACCTTGTCCGCCTCGGGTCGCCTTGCGCGGGGTGCGGTTGGTGGCCGACTTGAAACGCGTGTTGCCACGACCGCCCTTTCCGCCCCGAGCAGCACAGACGTTCTCGCCCTCGGTCGCGAGGTCTTTGACGACGAAGTCATCCTCGGCATCCAAGATGACCGTGCCGGACGGAACGCGAATGATCAGATCGTTGGCCGAAGCACCGGTGCAGTTGCTGCTGCCGCCTTGTTGTCCGTTGCGAGCGTTCCAATGTTTGCGGTGAATGAGCGCTGAGAGGCTGTCGACGCCTGCCTCGGCGCGAACGATCACACTGCCGCCACGCCCGCCATCGCCGCCGTCCGGTCCGCCTCGGGGGATAAACTTCTCGCGTCGGAAGCTGACGCAGCCGTCACCCCCTTTGCCAGCCTTCACGGCGATGGTCACGCGATCGACGAACATAAACGGAAGGGGAAAGGGGTTGAAGAGTTGAAGGATGAGCTACCAGCACACCGGCTGCTGTGTCACGAAGAACTCCGAAGCCTGTTCGTCAGCAGCCGGGGTGCTTCCAGGCAGCGTTGAATGTTAAACAAAGAAGGGATGCGCCCGGCGGGGCCCATCCCTTGGTTGGATCGCGTGTGCGTAGATGGGGGCATTCACCCACGGGCTTACGTCCGCAGCTCGCCATCACTCAGCCGGCAGTCACGACGTTGACACGCCGTCCCTTGCGGTCGAACATAACGGTGCCCTCGACGACCGCGAAGAGCGTGTAGTCGTTGCCCTGCCCTACCCCGGTCCCGGGATGAAACTTGTTGCCGACCTGCCGGACGATAATGTTGCCGGCGATGACCCGCTCGCCGCCAAACTTCTTGACACCGCGCCGCTGGGCGTTCGAATCGCGACCATTGCGACTGGAGCCTTGTCCTTTTTTATGAGCCATTGCTGGTTACTCTTCTAAGCTATGGATAGTAGCCGCTCGCCGCGGCGAGCGGCTAGCAAAGGTGATTGAATTAGGCTTTTTACCGGTAAACCCAGGTATAATCAACCCCTGGCTTGACGCCGTAGATGGCCTCTCGGCCTGCGGGCGTGCTGAAGCGGATCTCCTCTTCGCTCTCATCGACCGTGTCGCCGGGCCGCCAAAAGTTGAGTTGGAGCGTTTTTCGCTTGATGCGGCGGCCTTTGCCCGGCGGGTCACCTCTCTGGTGCTTGACCTGTGGATCGTCCTCGGCCCGATAGGCGTTGGTCAGACCATCGACGTAGATAGACAAAAAGTCGATTCGCGGGTCGACATCTTCCCACATGGCGACACCCCAGACCGGTCGGCTGTCGCGGCCGGCGCTGACTCGGATCGGCGTTTCGGCCATTTCGACCGAGGTAAGCAGCGGAACATGAGGCGCCTCGCGGCGCTGGATCGGGCCGAGTGCGGCCGGAATGATGCGATCGAGATACACCTTGCCGAACTCGTGGCTCTCGAGCACCAGATGCGGAATAAACTGGAGCTCCTCGGCCGTGGTACGAACCTCGAACGTGCCGTCCTCTTTTTCCGCGGGCACAAGTTCTTCGCCCAGATTGCGGACGTTGTAGACCAGGTACCAGACAAGCTTGCGCTGCATGTGGCCGGTCGGCTGCGGAATGTCGACTTGCAGCATCCGCAACGGCTTGAAGTTGAATTCGAGGGCCCAGATCTTGCGATGAAATTTGGTTCCGCCGGCCATCGCATAGAGCGTACGGCTCTCGGGCGTATAGTGGGGGCTGTGCTTTAGGTCCGGTGTGCGTAGCTCGACCACATCGTGCGTGCTGACCGTCTCGCCATAGAGACGCTCGGGCGAGATGGTCGTGACAACACCTGGGGCAAATGGACCTGGGGCAAGTTGGCCTTCCTGTGCATGGGCTGCTGCTACGGAAAGCAGCGTCGCGGCGACGATTGCCAGACATGTCGGCTGTTTCAGATGCTGCATCGGGTGTCTCTTCGCTCTTGTATTCTTGGTTCTTGTATCGCTGCCGGCCTGGCGGCCAGGGCTAAAAGATTATAAAAACCGCTGAAAAGCCCCTGCTTCATTATAATTCGCAGCGGCTCGCAAGCGAGCCGGCTAAATGGGAGAATCTGGCAACTTGGTCGGCGGAAAGCCCCCGGCTGCTCTCCAGAACGACTTCCCAACACTCTATATTCGTCGGAAGCAGCCGGAGTGCTGAACTTCTCACTTTCCACCATAATTGGGCTTATCATGGATGAGATTTCACCGCTGGTTTACCTGTGCGGCATTTTGGCTCTGGGTGTTTTGGGCCAATGGCTCGCCTGGCGGCTGCGGCTGCCGGCGATCGTGCTGCTGTTGGTGGCCGGCTTCGCGGCGGGCCGATTCGCCAACCCGGACGACTTGATAGAGGCGGAACTGCTGCTGGCGTTTGTGTCGCTCTCGGTGGCCGTTATTCTTTTCGAAGGTGGGCTGTCGTTGCAGTTTCACGAAGTGCGAGAGACCAGCCGCCTCGTGGTGCGACTGGTCAGCGCCGGACTGCTGACGACCTGGGGGCTGACGGCGGTGGCGGCGCATTGGCTGTTGGCGTTCGATTGGCCGATCGCCGTGCTGGCCGGCGCGTTGCTGACCGTCAGTGGACCGACGGTGATTGTACCGCTGTTGCGGCATGTGCGGCCCGAGCGGCGGATCGGGTCGCTGGTGAAGTGGGAAGGAATCGTGAACGACCCGATCGGGGCCGTGCTGGCGGCGTTGGTCTTCGACGCGATGCTGCATGGCGGCTTGAAAGGTTTGGGCGATGGGGCGGCCAGCCTGACGCTTCTCAACTTGATGCTCACGCTGCTGTTGGGCTCTGTGATAGGCGGCCTGACGGCGGTGGTGATGGTTGTCGCGCTGCGGCGGCATTGGGTGCCTGACTTCCTGCAGAGTGCCGTATTTCTGGCTGTGGTGGTCGTGGTGTTTACGCTCAGCAATCAGTTGCGGCACGAGGCGGGCCTGGTCAGCGTGACCGCACTCGGCGTGGCGCTGGCCAATCAGCGGCGGGTGACGGTGAAACACGTCGTCGAGTTCAAAGAGAACTTGCGGGTCCTGCTGATCGCCGTGTTGTTCGTGCTGCTGGCGTCGCGGGTACCTCTGAGCAGCCTGGCGGACGTGGGCTGGGGTGGCGCGGCTTTTGTGGCCGCGTTGATTTTGGTGGTGCGGCCGGTCTCGGTCTGGCTGGCGACGCTTGGCACGGAAATTCGGCCGGCGGAGCGGTTGTTTCTGTGCTGCATTCACCCGCGAGGGATCGTGGCGGCGGCGGTCGCCTCGCTCTTTGCCTTGGAAATCGCCAGCACGACGAAAGCGGCCGGTCTGTCGCCCGAGCTAGTCGGCCAGGCACAGCAACTGGTGCCGGTCACATTTCTGGTGATTATCGGCACGGTCACGGTCTACGGATTGTCGATCGGGCCGCTCTCACGATGGCTGGAACTGTCGCGGAGCAATCCGCAGGGCATTCTGTTCGCCGGGGCCTCGACCGTGGTCCGCGAGATTGCCCTGGCCGTGCAGAACGAAGGTTTTCAAGTGCTGCTGGTCGACACGAATCAGTGGAATACGTCGCGTGCCCGGATGGCTGGACTGGCGACTTGTTATGCCAATATCGGCAGTGAATATGTTCGCAACGAACTCGATCTGGGCGACATCGGGCGGCTGTTGGCGATGACGCCGAACGACGAGGTGAACGCCCTGGCAGCGCTTAACTTTGCCGAGGATTTTTCACGGGCCGGCGTGTATCAGTTGGCCACGCCGGCCTCGTCGAGCGAGCGGACCGAGCCGCTCTCGGCCCATCATCGCGGTCGCGTGCTGTTCGGCGAGGAGGTGACGTTCGACCTGTTGGCTCGCCGATTCGCCGCAGGAGCTGAGGTGAAGGCGTCGCTGCTAACCGACGACTATGGGTACGACGAATTTGTCGGCCGGTATGGGGAGTCGGCGATTCTGTTGTTTGTGGTGGAGGAGTCGGGCAACTTGGCCGTGTGTACTGCCGAGCAGCCGACGGCGCCGAAGCCGGGCCAGAAGGTAATCGCGGTGGTAGATGTGTGATCAATGATTTACGATTACTCGGAAGCACCCCGGCTGCTGACGAGCGAAGTTTCGGAATTCATCGTGGCGCAGCAGCCGGGGTGCTACTACTCGGACACTCCCAAGCACACACGGCTCGCAAGCGAGCCGGCTAAATGAGACACCGCTAAACGAGATATCATGGAAGAATCGCTTGCCGTGTTCTTTGCCGATCGTTCTTGGCTTCTGCTGATTGGTCTCATTGCGGCCATTATTCTTGTCTTGGTCAAAGCGGCCGACGCCTTGGTCCAACATGCGGTGGTGCTTAGCGAGCGGTCGGGGATGCCGAAAATTATCGTGGGCACCACGATCGTCAGCCTGGGCACGACGACCCCGGAAGCGGCCGTCTCGGTGCTGGCGGCTCTCCAAGGCAATCCGGGCCTGGCCCTG